>JABDQU010000060.1 GCA_013042105.1 Boseongicola sp. | reverse complement strand
TGTCGACAGCCAAGCTTTATGCGGGTGAGATCGGCGAGGCGCATGCTTTGGCGGTGCGCGCGCAGCGGATTTCGGCGGGCTCGCCTTTCGGGTTCTGGTGGGATTTCGGGCGATGTCTGACGGCGGCCTTGACCGGACGTGGCGACGAGGCGTTGCGGTTGGCTGAAGCGGCGCATGCGATGTCACCGCAGTTTCGACCGCCGATGCGGTATTTGACGGCGCTTTATGCCAGCAACGATCAACCCGAAGCCGCACAACGAGTTGCGACCCGGCTGAAGCGGCTTGAAGCGGATTTCAGTTTCGACCGGATGGCAAATGATGCGGAATATCCGATCTCGCCCTTGCGGTGGAGCGGTTTGCTGGATGGTAACAAGTTGATGGAACTGGCCTGAGCGCGGCGTTCGGGGAATCGCTGCGCTATTGAATTGATTTTCGCGTTTCGGACCTGGACCAAATCTGTGGCAGCGTGTTTCGCCAATGTCACCAGTGCGGGGGGTGTTTTCAGGATTGTCGCCTGAACCGCGATATTCCGGTTTCCCGGCGCGCGTCTGTCTTCCCTAAAATTGATGGTTAACGCCGCGGCAGAGGCGAGGAAACAGACCGTTGCGGGGCCTTTTGGGCACAATTATCTGCCCAAATACGGCGGTGGCGCGACGCCCGGTGCTTGTCTATTGGCCGAAAATTGGAAACCGTAGCGTGAATTTATGTAATGAAGTCAGTAGGACTTTCTCGGAATCCTTCTTTTTGTTTCCAATTCCCGGACCTGGCCGGGTTTCGGTTTTGTCAAGGGGCCGCAAACTGTCCCAATTGGGTGCGAAATGGCCCGGGCCCCGCCAAACTTTCGCCAACGCCATCATGGATAAAGGTATCTGTAAGCGGAAGGGCGATGCCACACCGATCGATCGGTTCCGTGTAATGAGTATCGTCGGCATATTGCCGATATCCAGGGTAGGGGGCGTGTCGGAAGGGTGTGGAGCGCGACACGTCCCGATTTGGGGAAAAGTTGGCCCGGTTGTTCGGGTAAGTAAAAGGTAGGTTGTGTCATGAGTAATGCAGAAGCAGGTCATACTGACAGCTCAGTTTCGGGAATGATGCGCGTATTGGGGCGCATCCGTGAAGGGGCTGCAAAGCCGACGGCAAAGTCCGTCGCACCGGTTCAGCCGAAGAAAGAACAATCCGCAGATCGCTGGCCATTGCCCGGTCTTGCGCCGATGACGCGGGTGCGCACGTCGTTCGGGGATGTGCACGCGGTTGCCTTGCGTAAAGGCGATCTGGTGCAAACGCGGACCGGTGAGTTCAAGCCGATCGTCTGGCTCAATCGTGTGATGCTGGATGCGCAGTTTCTGGACGAAAAAGAGGATTCCAATCCCATTCGCATTCAAGCCGGAGCCGTCGGTAATGCGACGCCAGCGTGTGATGTCATGGTTTCTCCGCGCCAGGTTGTGTGTGGCGGGGCCAAACCGGGGGCCGGTCAGCGCCGCGAGGCCGGTGATCTGGTGGAGCGCGCAGGTGTAAAGCGCCAGCGCGAGACGGGTCTGAGCTATACGATGTTCCACCTTGGTGATGCGGAGGAGGTCTATTGCGATGGCATTTACCTCTTGTTTGAACCACTTCATGGGGCCAACGCGTCCGCATAAACCAAATATTCAGGCCGACCTTTTACGACAAGGACCACTCCCCTGATCGGGGCGTGGTCTTTTTCGCTTTGGAAAGGAATGACCGGTGAATGCAGATGTGACTGGTGCGTTGCGTCCGGTGCGGGTGTTGATCGTTGACGACACGCGCACGATACGGATGTTGATCCGCACTTTGCTGGCACGCGACCCGAGGGTCGAAGTTGTGGGCGAGGCGGGTGATCCTTACGAGGCGCGCACGATGATTAAGGACCTGCAGCCGGATGTTCTGACGCTTGATGTTGAGATGCCGCGAATGAACGGGTTGGTTTTTCTGGAAAAAATCATGCGGTTGCGCCCGATGCCGGTGGTCATGGTGTCCACGCGCACTGCCGAACAAAGCGATGCGGCGGTGCGGGCGCTGGCGCTTGGGGCGCTGGATTGCATTGATCTTAAGCTACTTCAGCGCGGGGATCCGCGTGTGGCCAAGATTGCCGATACGATTGTTATGGCGGGCGGCGCGCAGGTGCGTCAGCTGCGCGCGATAGACGCAAATCCAACCGTAAATCCGGTGAAAAGCTATGATTGGAACGGCAAATGTGTCTTTGTCGGCAGTTCAACCGGGGGCGTTGACGCCTTGATGACGGTTTTTGCCGATTACCCCGAAGACTGTCCGCCGACGGTCGTGGCGCAGCACATGCCCGCGCATTTTCTGGAGAGTTTTGCAAACCGGTTGAACACCCATTCGGCACCGGTGGTGCGGCTTGCGCGCGATGGTGACGTCTTGCGGCAGGGTGAAGTGCTGATTGCGGCGGGCGGTGATCACCATGTGCGGGTGCGCAATGCAAACGCGCCGATGATCACAAGGGTCCCCGACGACGGAAGTGCGCTTTATGTGCCGTCGGTTGAGGTTCTGTTTCGCTCGGCAGTGGGGCTTGGCGAAAAAGCGATTGGCGTGATGTTGACCGGGATGGGCCGGGATGGTGCCCAAGAGATGTTGGCTATGCGCGAGGCGGGGGCGCATACGATCGGGCAATCCTCGAAGACGGTGGTTGTGGATGGCATGCCACGGGCCGCGCGCGAATGCGGCGCGGTTTGCGATGTTTGCGATCTGAACGATATCGGAACACGGATATTGCAGGTCACATCCAAGAGTGCATCCCATTGAGCAAGGTGGGCCGTGTCTATATCTCCCAAGGGGAGCAGGCGATTGGCACGCAAGACACCGACGTTATTTCAACGGTGCTTGGGTCTTGCGTATCGGTCTGTCTTTGGGACCCGGAGGCGCGCATTGGTGGGATGAACCATATGCTTTTGCCGGATGCGGCGACGGATACGCTCAATCAAAGTGCGGGCGCTGTGGATATGGAGCGATTGATCAATGCGATGGTGCGCATTGGGGCAAAACGATGTGGGTTGCGCGCAAAAGTATTCGGCGGGGCGTCGATGTTGTCGGGAATCACCGATATTGGGGCGCGCAACGCGCGATTTGCGATTGAGTATCTGGATCGCGAGGGGATTGTTTGCGATGCGGTCAGCACCGGTGGCGATAGTGCCCGTCAAGTGAAGTTCTGGCCTGAAAGTGGCGCGGCGAAGCAGCGGTTGGTCCGAGACGCTCCGGTTATTCACAAGCCAGCGGTGGTTGAAACCAACGATGTCGAATTGTTCTGATCCGCAAAGCGCGGAGAGCCTTGCGTGGTGAGCGCTGTTTTTTGAGGAGTCGGGGACCGTCAGTCGTTTTGCCCTCGCAACCGTTCAGGCTTTCAAAACATCGTAACGTCGCCCGGTTGCTGCCGGGCCCTGGAGGTTTGTGCGTCGGGTCCAAAGACCGCGGCGGCCGTTGAGGGTAGAATTTTCGCCTCCCTAAATGCGTTGAGATCGAAGGTGACGTGCTTGGTCTTCTGACCCATCATCTTCAGGAGACACGAAAGGTCGCGCAGAATCTGAGCATGCGCATCAAGCGCTTGCAGGCTTAGAAGGGCTTCACATTGGTTATCGGTTCGCGACAAGTCAGCGCTGACAGCCGTCTGCATCTCAAGCGTGGCCTGATGCAGTCTGGCCAGTTCATTCGCGAGATTCATGTGCAAGTCCGAGAGGTCAGTGACCTTAGCCTGAACGCAACTTTGATCCTGTGGCGGCATTGTTCAGAGACGTCCGACTATGGCTTCAATGGCAGACTTCAGCTCGGCGGTTTGGAACGGTTTCTTGAGGTAATTGTTCATCCCCAACTGGCGGCCCTTATCGATAATCGCAGGCTCGGCGCGACCGGTCACAAGCAAGAAGCCGACTTTGGCGGTTTGAGGCGTTTTTCGAAGATAGTGAAGCAAGTGCAACCCGTCCATTTCGGGCATGTTGTAGTCCGAAACAACAAGGTGGACAGGAGATCGCAACAGACTTTGAAGCGCCGCCTTGCCGTCGGCCGCGGTCGCGACATTGCGAATTCCTATGGAATCGAGCGCTTGTGTGATGAGGCCGCGACTTGTGGACATATCATCAACCACCATGACTCTGAGTTGTTCTCGCAATGACATTTTGCCTAATCCTTACGATTTGCGTTGTGCGCCATGCTGGCGGTTTTTGTGATATGTTGTGACGCCACAGGGAGAAAATCCGTAACTCTTGGAGTTTTGAATGCGTTCGGAATGCCCCAAAAAGAGGTATCCATCATCGTGAAGCGCGGCGCAAAAACGCGGCCAGAGACTTTGCTGCGTTTCGGCGTCGAAATAGATGAGAACGTTGCGGCAGAATATGGCGTCAAACTGCTGTTTCATGGGCCATTTCTGAAGAAGGTTCAGGGGGCGAATGCTGACCAGTCCGCTTGCGCGGTTGACAATTTTATTGCCTCGAGGGGACTGAGGCGAGCGCTCCATAAACATCTTGCGATCTACATCCGGAAGTGTATTTGCCTCGTCGTCGCTGTAGAGACCTTCGCGCGCGCGCGCGATAATCTCATGGTCGATGTCGGTGCCGAGGATCTTGAAGTCCAAAGAAGCGATGTCCGGCACTCGCTTGATCAACATCATTGCGATTGAGTAGGGTTCCTGCCCGCTTGAACACCCGGCCGACCAAATCCGCACCTTCCCACCTGAGCGGGCCTTAACGATCATGTTTGGCAAGAGCTCGCGCTCGAAAATCTCGAAATGGTGCTTTTCGCGAAAGAAGCTGGAGACATTGGTTGTCAAAACCGAGATGAGCCCGCCGGTGAGTGATCCGGTTTTGTCGCTTGCGATGTCCTTAAGGTAGACATCAATGTCGCTGCGACGCAATTTGCGCAAATGACGCGCCAGCCTGCTTTGAATCATCTGGCGTTTGGAGCTTGAAATCATCAGGCCTGCCTCAGTTTTTGCGATATCGCAGAGCAATGCGAACTGATGGTCTGTGAGATCCGGAGCGGGCGATGTGGCTTGATCCATTGTCATGTCCGCTTAGGCCGCAACTTCGTCATTGGATGGCATGACGGCTTCAAGATCGAGAATGCGGACCATGCGTTCGTCGACGATTGTGAGGGCGCGAAGAAACGAACCCGCGCTGTCGGCGGAAATCTCGGGTGGCTGTTGCATGGCGCTCGCAGGGATTGAAAGAATATCGGAGACCGCATCAACTCTTAGCCCTAACGTGCGCCCGTCAAGATCAACGACGACGACCACGTTTCTCTCGTGCGGTTCGTTTGCTTCAAGGCCAAGACGAAGAGCCAGATCAAGCACGGGCAATACTGTGCCGCGCAGGTTGATGACGCCGCGGACAAAAGGTGGTGAATGGGGCAGGGAAGTGGTGCGCGTCCAGCCGCTGATTTCACGTACCGACATGATATCGACGGAGTATTCGTGATCTCCGACATAAAAGGACAGCAGTTCCAACTCGCTTGCCGACGGGTCCTGGAGGGGCGTGTCTGGGGACATGTTAACCTGCCTTCTCGAGTGTACTTAAGTCGCGGCTGCGGCCGGTCGCCTGGCCAAGCAAATCGGCAGCATCGAGGATCAGTGCGATTTGCCCATCCCCGAGAATTGTGGCCGCCGCAACGCCGGGGACACTGCCGTAGCTGTCTTGAAGCCCTTTGATGACGACTTGACGCTGATCTTCGATATCGTCCACGACGAGGGCCGAGCGCGCGCCGTCTTCCTGCACTACGAGGAGGGCGATGGCGCCTTCGTAGCTGGGTTTTGGTTTGCGGTATCCCAGTTCAACTCCGAGATCGAAGAGTGGCACGAATTCGTCGCGCACTGAGATAACTGTCGTTTCCGGTCCGAGCCGTTCGATGATTTCCGGCTGTAGCGTCAAGGTTTCGGCAATCGCGTTCAGAGGGACGACCAGGGTTTCGCCGGCGACGCTGATAACCATGCCGTCAAGGACTGCAAGTGTGAGCGGCAGCGAGATCGAAAAAACCGTGCCTTTACCGTCGGTTGACGAGATTGAAATGCGTCCCCCCAAGGCGGTGATCGCGCTTTTGACGACGTCCATGCCAACACCACGCCCGGAAAGGTTCGA
The DNA here is from genome assembly GCA_013042105.1 of Boseongicola sp. Lineage (GTDB taxonomy): Bacteria > Pseudomonadota > Alphaproteobacteria > Rhodobacterales > Rhodobacteraceae > Boseongicola. Next base: position 11,008 of record JABDQU010000060.1, on the reverse strand, counting down.
GATTTCAGTTGCTGTCGAAAATCCTGGCATGAAAAGCAGGTTTTCGATCTCGCTATCAGTGAGTTTAGAATCCTTGTGAATGAGACCTTTTGAGACGGCGATTTCACGGACTTTCGGGCGGTTAATACCGGAGCCGTCATCGGAGATTTCGATGATCACGCGGCCTGACCGGTGGGCGGCCGTCAAGCGGACCACGCCCTCGGCGGATTTACCGCTGGCGAGCCGTTGGTCCGAAGTTTCAAGACCGTGGTCCACAGCATTGCGGATCATGTGTGTCAGAGGATCCGCGAGACGTTCAATCACTGTTTTGTCGATCTCAGTGTTCTCACCGTCGGTCACCAAACGCACCTTCTTGTCGACAGCGGCGGAGGCTTCGCGGACGATTCTGGACATGCGCTGAAAGAGCGATTTCACAGGCTGTGCGCGGATCATCATGACACTTTCCTGAATGTCGCGAGTCAGCTGCATAAATTCGTCGAGCCCGGTTGAAATATTGGTGTTTTTGGGCAGGCCTGCCTGCAGAACCGATTGCGACAGCATGGCCTGATTGATCACAAGCTCGCCGACGAGATTGACCAGACGATCAATACGGTCGAGGTCAACCCGGACGGTCGCGCTTGGTGCGGACTGCTTGGCGGATGCGGGCTTTGGCTCTTTGGCGGGTGGTTCGGGCTTTGAGGGAGGCTCAACCTCGGCGGTCGGGACGTCTTCCGGGGCAGGGTCTGGAAGCGAAGTGGGCTTGGGCGTCGATGACTTAGGCGCTTCGACCTCGATGAGTTGCGTGTCGGCTTCGGATGCCATCGGCTCTGGTGCGGTTTGCGGAGAGGTCCGTTCAATGGTCAGCTCGCACAGGCCGTCGACGAACTCGAATACTTCGCGGGCGGCAATTTCGTCATCTCCGTCAAGGAGTTGAAGGGTCCAGGCCAGACCGGGCGCGTCGAGGGCCTGTTCGAAGCTTTGCGATGGAGTGAATGACAATTGGATGTCGCAAAGGCTGAGATCGCTGAGGTTGCGCAGCAGGAAGAGGGGCTCGTTGCCATTCTCGAAAATCGATTGCTTTGGGGCGAAATGAACCGAGAGACCGCCGCCTGAGGGGGCATCACTTGCGATCTCGGCCGCGGGCGGGTCGTTGAGAATAGCGGCGAGTTCGGCGTCAAAGTCGGCGTCCTCAAAGGAGAAGTCCGCGTCCACATCCGCGCCGAGATCCAGATCAAGAGTCATTGGTTGAAAGTCAGCCGGATCGACCTCGGCCTCTTCTTCTTCCAGAGAAATGCCCGCGCATTCGGCCAATTCGGCTATCAGCGGTGCATAAAGGTCGGGGTCTATGTCTTCCCCTTCGCGCGACATCCGCACAAGGTCAGACAGCATGTCGCCACATCGAAAGAACAGCGCCACAAGCGTGTCGCCCGCTTCCAGTGCGTCCGAGCGGACCATATCCATGGCTGTTTCGAATTGATGCGCAAAGGCCACGAGATCGTCGAGTTGAAAAGCCCCTGCGCCGCCCTTGATGGAATGCACCGCGCGGAAGGCAATGTTGATCGTGTCCTTATTTGCCGGATCTTCGGTCATCTCCTGGATGGCATCAAAGAGATTTTCCAAAAGCTCTTCGCATTCAACAAAGAATGAGGCCCGGATTTCCTGCATCGGATCTGACATCGGCGTCTACCCCGCGACCATGCGGAGGGCGCGGATGAGCTTGTCTTGTGCAAAAGGCTTGACGATCCAACCGGTGGCACCGGCGTTGCGGGCACGGGTTTTTAACTCGTCCGCGCTTTCGGTGGTGAGCACGAGAATGGGCGTGTGACGTGAGGCGGCGCGGTCGCGAATGGCATCAATGAAGCCGAACCCATCAAGACGGGGCATGTTGATATCGGTGATAATGACGTCCGGAGCAGTTTCTTCCAAAACCTCAAGACCATGCACGCCGTCCTCGGCGAGGTGCAGGTGGAAGTCTTCATTCTTGAGTGCGAGCGTGATCATGTCGCGCATTGTGCGGCTGTCATCGACGGCCAGAACCGAGATTGTCATGGCGCGCCCCCGGTGGTCAGGTTTTGAGGTGTGGTTCCGAAATCAGCCAGGGCCTTTTCTGCCGCGCTGGACAGGTTCGCGAGCGTTACCTTCTGCCCGTTGAGGTCCCAGTGATGGCGCGCGTTCATCAAGACTTGCAGACACAGCGTTCCAAGCATCGTGACATTCGCAAAATCGAGGCAGATATCGCGACCGCGATGTGCGGCTATTTCCGCCAGCACGGTTGGCGCGCTTGCCGTATCCAGCCGCGTAGGTAACGCAATTTGCGCAGCGCTTTCGTCGGGCTGCAGAATGTCGATATCCGCCATATGAGCTTTCCCTCGTCGGTAATACCGAGGGTCTAGCGCAGGCTTCGTTAAGGCGTCGTTACGCGATACGCCTATTTATTTTCAATTTTCCAGATGTGCGATCAGGCCTGTGAGGGCGGCATAGTCGTCTTCGACAACGTGAACGGCAAAGTTTTGCATGAAGCCCGCAAAGCGACCTTTATCACGAAAGGCTTCTGTGAATTCAAAGGCTTGCATGTGCGGGGCCATGGCGCGGGCAACGCCGCCGACCAGAAAAACACCGCCGAAGGGCAAGTGCACCAGAGAGAGATTTCCGCAAACAGTGCCGAGAATGCGCACAAAAGTTGCCACGGCATGCGAGGCGATTTCGTCGTCTCCGGTATTGCAGGCCGACATGATGTCGGCTGCGCCACGCTCGGACGGAGCCCCGGCTTTGGTGGCGTGCCAGCGATAAACCCGTTCAAGGCCACGCCCCGACAGCACGTCTTCAATAGCGGGAAAGCCGTGTGCTGTTTCGACGGAATGACAAAGCTCAAGGTCGTCCTGTGTGCGGATCGGCAGGTTTGCGTGACCCGATTCAGAAGGTGGCACGAAACGGCCCTGAAGCGTGTCGTGCACAGGGGCCGCGTTGAAGCCGGTTCCGACGCCAATCACAAGACGGCTGCTGTTTGGAACGGTTGCAGGGCCGGACACGACATTACGCAAGTTGGCTTCGTCGATCAGGCCTAGTGCGTGACCTTGTGCCTGGAGATCGTTCAGAACGGCTGCCTGTTCGGCGCCGGTGGCGCGCATCAGGGTTTCGCGATCGATGGACCAGTCGAGGTTGGTCATGACGCCGCGTCCATCGCGCACCGGCCCGGCAACAGCGACAGACACACCATCGATATCGTCTATGCCTTGCTCTTCCATATAGGTGCGCAGAACGGTTTCGAGACCCGGATAGCTGGCGTTCTTGTAGCGGTGGATTGTGTCGGTGCGCAGACCTTCCCGTGACGCAAGTGCAACGCGGGTGTTGGTGCCGCCGACGTCAGCGACAAGAAGAGTGCGGGAGGCGGGCAATTGGGGCATGGAGCGGGATCCGATATGTCAGGCGGTGCGCCGGAGTGTGTTAGGATGCTTTGGGGCCGGTCGGCAAGGGGGGTCAGTTTTGGGCGTGGACAGGGGTTGCAAGACGCGGCCCGGTTGACTGACCGATTGTCAGTTCGGCCTCCATCAGAATTTGCATCGGGGCTTCGTCAGTTATGCCGCCTTCGCGACGGCGGATGATCTCGAGCAGCATGGCGGCAGCGCGTTGACCGGCTTCGCGCACGGATGAGCGCACGGCGGTGAACAAGGGCACATCGCCGGTGTTGCGGAAGTAGGACAGGTCGTCATCGTGAATCACGATCGACACATCGCGGCCAAACTCGAAGCCTGCGTCCTTGATCGCGCGGCGCACGCCGATGGCGGGAATGATCGAGGAGACCAGAAACGCGGTGGGCGGATTTGGCTGGGCAAGCATACGGCGGGCAACCTCGTAGCCATAGTTTTCCGTCATTTCGTCGTGGGCGATCATTTCGGGATCGATCGTGATCCCGCGGTCGAGCAAAGCGCGTTTATACCCGTCACTTCTGCGGTGGGCGAAGTCGAGGGTCGCAAGACCATTCAGAAGGGCAACGCGACGATGGCCAAGATCAAGCAACAAACCGGTGGCGCGTTCAAAGGCGCGGCGGTTGTTCACATCCAGCCAGTTGTAAGAGCTGACCACGCCGCTGGAGCGTCCATGCACGACGAAGGGGATATCGAGTTCGTTCAGAAGCGGGATGCGGTTGTCGGTCAGGGTCGGGGCCTGAACGACCAGACCGTCGACGGCCTTTCGGGTGACCAGATCGCGATACATGCGGTCCTGATCCGAATCAGGCACGACCGACAAAAGCAGGTCATAACCCGCGCGGGCGTATTCTTCGCCCGCACCGGCGATGAAATCGGCGAAAATCGGGTTCACCATTTCATGTTGACTGGAGACCGGCACAACGTGCGCAATCGCCATAGAACGCCCTGTAGCAAGGCTTTTGGCGCGTGGACTTGGGCGATAGTTATGCGCTTCGGCAGCCTCGCGAACCTTGCGGCGCGTGGCTTCGCTGACCTCGGGGTAGCCGTTCAGAGCGCGGCTAACCGTCGTCTGTGAAAGGCCGAGTTTATGAGCGAGTTCTTTCAAATTCATTGCGGTGATGAATATCAAAGCGCTTTGAAAATTCAACACCAAGCGGCTGGAACCCCTGTATTTGTTTGGCTGTGCAACGTAAGTTTTCGCGCGTAAACTTTGTTTTCTTTGAAAGAATTGCGACTTTTATGAGCGATTCATTGACAATCGAAATATGATCAGCGAGGTTCGCGGCAGTCAAAGCGCTTTGGAGGTTTGGGTAACCGACCAACCATGGTGCAAATCAAAGTGTGCTTTCTGGGAGGAAACCAATGAAAAAGACACTGTATACCGGTGTAGCTATTGCTGCGCTGTCAGCGGGATCGGCGTTTGCTGGCGGGCATCTGCCCTTCAGTGAAGACGATGGCCGCTTCTCATGGGACAGCTACAAGGCATGGGCCGACAGCGCGCCTGATCTTTCCGGTCAGACCGTTACGGTTTCGGGCCCATGGCTCCAGCCAGAAGATGGCGTGTTCCGCAGCGTGATCGCATATTTCGCAGAAGCCACTGGCGCTGAAGCGATTTACACAGGTTCGGACTCGTTTGAGCAGCAGATCGTTGTTGACGCAGAAGCCGGTGCGGCTCCGAACATCGCTGTGTTCCCACAGCCGGGTCTTGCGTCTGACATGGCCGCACGCGGTCTTCTCAGCCCGATGCCTGCAAGCATGGGTGATTTTGTGCGCGAGAACTACGGCGCGGGTCAGTCCTGGGTCGATCTTGGCACATTCGCGGACGAGAACGGCAACGATGAGCTGTTTGGCTTCTTTTACAATGTGAACGTGAAGTCGCTTGTCTGGTACGTGCCAGAGAACTTCGAAGATGCTGGTTACGAAGTGCCAACATCGATGGAAGAGCTGCGCGCGCTGACAGAGCAGATTGTTGCAGACGGCGAGACACCTTGGTGTATCGGTCTGGGTTCCGGTGCGGCGACTGGCTGGCCAGCGACCGACTGGGTTGAAGACATCATGCTGCGCACTCAGCCAGCAGAGGTGTATGACGCTTGGACCACAAACGAGATCCCGTTCAACGACGAGCGCGTTGTTGCGGCGATCGAAGAGTTCGGTTGGTTCGTTGGGGACGACGACAAGGTTGCCGGTGGCGCTGGTGCAGTTGCATCGACAGACTTCCGCGACAGCCCGAAGGGTCTCTTCTCGGCGCCGGCACAGTGCTACATGCACCGTCAGGCGTCCTTCGTTCCGGCCTTCTTCCCTGAAGGTATCGAGTTCGGCGAAGACGTAGATTTCTTCTACTTCCCATCCTACGACAGCAAAGACCTCGGCAATCCGGTTCTTGGTGGCGGCACATTGATGTCGATCACCGATCCGTCGCCAGCTGCTGATGCGCTGATGGAATTCCTGCAGCTGCCACTGGCACACGAAGTGTTCATGGCGCAGTCGGGCTTCCTGACACCGCACAAGGGTGTGAACCTTGAGGCTTACCTCAACGACGCGCTGCGCGGTCAGGGCGAGATCCTGATCAACGCAACAACCTTCCGGTTTGATGGTTCCGACCTGATGCCAGGTGGTGTTGGTGCTGGTTCGTTCTGGACAGGCATGGTTGACTTCACAGGCGGCAAGTCCGCTCAGGAAGTAGCCACGGAAATCCAGTCCAGCTGGGACGCGCTGAAGTAATCCGCGCTTCAAATTAAGGAAGACTCCGGCCCATGAGCCGGGGTCTTCCACCCAAAAACTACAAAAATAACAATACTTTGCTGAAACAGCGTTAGGGAGGGGTTACGATGAATCCGGCATTACTGGGTCTCGTGACAATCATCGTCGGTGTTGGCGGTTGTCTTGGTTACTTCTATTTCTCTAATTTGATCCTTGATAAGTTCATCTTCCCGGCACGGGGACCGAACGCTGGGGTCAACATCAATCGGGCCAATCAAGTGCGCCCCTGGTTGTTCCTTTTCCCTGCAATTTTCGCGCTTGGGCTTTACCTGGCTTACCCGGTGTTTGAGACGCTTCGCCTGTCGATGACGGATCGCACGCAGAATGACGCCTTTGTGGGACTTGCGAATTACCAACAGATGTTCGGGGAATCGAAGTTTTGGGAAGCGATGCGCAACAACATGCTGTGGCTGATTGTGGTGCCTGCGGCGTCCACTGCCTTTGGCTTGCTGGTCGCGCAATTGACCGACCGGATTTCCTGGGGTGCTGCGGCGAAGTCCCTGATCTTTATGCCGATGGCGATCTCGTTCGTGGGTGCGTCGGTTATCTTTAAGCTGATTTACGACACACGCCCCGAAGACCAGAACCAGATCGGCATTCTAAACGCCATCTGGTTGCAGTTCGATGGTGGTGCCGGGTCGGTTATCTTCCTCAAGGCTCTGCCGCTTTTGATGGTCCTCGGGTTTGGTGCGATTGTCGCCTACGTTGGATATCTGCTGCTGAAGCCGTTTATAACGGCGGGCGAGAAGCCAGGTGGACCGGGGTTTATTGCGGTGCGCGTGGTCGGGATTGCGGTGGCGGCCTGGTTGGTGATCACATCGATCGGATCGCTTTTCGGCATCATCGCGACGGACTTGCCATATGGTGAGCCGCAGACCTGGCTGACCATTCCGTTTTACAACAACTTCTTCCTGATGGTCGTGTTGATCTGGATCCAGACGGGCTTTGCCATGGTGATCCTGTCGGCTGCCTTGCGGGGCATTCCGGAAGAAACGATTGAAGCTGCGGTGATCGACGGGGCGAACCCGTTCCAGATCTTCTTCAAGATCAAGGTGCCGCAGATCATGCCGACGATTGTTGTGGTTTGGACGACGATTACGCTGACGGTTCTCAAGGTCTTTGACATCGTGTTCGCGATGACAAACGGCCAGTGGGAGACGCAGGTTCTCGCCAACTACATGTTCGACAAGTTGTTCCGCGCGAACGACTGGGGCGTTGGGTCTGCCAGTGCCATCATCATCATGCTGCTCGTGTCGCCGATCCTTGTTTGGAACGTCTACAACGCGCGCAAAGAAATGCGCTGAGGAGGGTAAGACAGATGGACAATATAGCTGGTACAAAGTCGGGCCTCAATTGGGCGGTTCACATTTCGGTGGTGTTTTTGGTCTTGCTCTGGGTGTTTCCGACGCTGGGACTTCTGGTGTCGTCCTTCCGCACAACAGATCAAATTTCGTCGAGCGGCTGGTGGAAAGCGATGTTCCCGACCGAGCAGACCATTCAGGTCCGCACGGGCGGTGCGGCGGCGGCCGTTCAGGACGGTGGTCTTTATGTCGTTGAGGGCAATCTTCTGACGGATGAGGGTGGTCCCGGCACAGGGTCGACGCCGATTTCCTTTGGTGTGTCTTCACGTGCCATCGGTGCCTATCAGATTGGTGAAATGGCCGAGTTCTCGGACGGTGAAGAAACGCTGATCATCGAAGAAGACGGAGCTTATCGTTACACAAGCGTGGAAGAGCCTGGACGGCGCGGACAGCGGGTCTTTTTGACGGCTGTGACGCCGGCGCAGGCCACACTGGACAACTACAAGACGATCCTGTTCAGCGGCTCGGGTCAGGACAATATGGCCAAGGCGTTTTTCAACACGCTAACGGTGACCATTCCGGCCACGATTATTCCGATCGTGATTGCAGCTTTTGCGGCTTATGCCTTGGCGTGGATGGATTTTCCGGGACGGGCATTGTTGATCGCTTTGGTGGTCGCCTTGCTGGTGGTGCCTTTGCAACTTGCGCTTATTCCTCTCCTGCGACTCCATTTGGGGATCGGCATTGGAAAGGGGTATCTTGGCGTCTGGTTAGCCCACACGGCCTTTGGTCTGCCACTGGCGATATACCTTTTGCGCAACTATATGGTCGGCCTGCCGCGGGATATTATCGAGAACGCCAAGGTGGACGGGGCGACAGATTTCCAGATCTTCACGAAGATCATTCTGCCGCTGTCTTTCCCTGCGCTCGCATCCTTCGCGATCTTCCAGTTCCTGTGGACTTGGAATGATCTTCTGGTGGCGAAAGTGTTCCTGATCGATGCAACCGGCTCCACGACCGTGATGACGAACCAGATCGTTGAGCTTCTTGGAACGCGGGGCGGTAACTGGGAAATCCTGGCGACAGCGGCCTTCGTGTCGATCTCGGTGCCTCTGGTCGTGTTCTTTGCGATGCAGCGGTATCTGGTGCGCGGCCTTTTGGCTGGCTCGGTTAAGTAAGGTAAACAGACATGGCTTTTCTTGACCCTTTTGTTGCCGATGACAGGCTTGAGGCAACGGATCCCGATTGGTGGCGCGGGGCGGTAATCTATCAGATTTATCCGCGCTCCTATCAGGACAGCAACGGCGACGGCATTGGCGATTTGTCGGGTATCATCCACCGCTTGCCACATGTGGCATCTCTGGGTGTGGATGCGATCTGGATTTCACCGTTCTTCACCTCGCCGATGCTTGATTTCGGCTATGACGTGTCGAACTACCGGGATGTGGATCCGATGTTCGGGTCGCTCGGAGATTTCGATGCCTTGGTCGCACGCGCGCATGAGCTTGGGATCAAGGTCATCATTGACCTTGTGCTGAGCCATACATCGGACCAGCACCCCTGGTTCCAGGAGAGCCGCTCAAGCCGCGATAATCCCAAGGCCGACTGGTATGTCTGGGCGGACGCGAAACCTGATGGATCGCCTCCGAACAACTGGCTGTCGATCTTTGGCGGCTCGGCATGGGAGTGGGACGGGCAGCGGATGCAATACTTCCTGCATAACTTCCTGACCCAACAGCCGGACTTAAACTTCCATAACCCGGATGTGCGCGCCGAGCTTCTGGACGTTACGCGGTTCTGGCTGGATCGGGGGGTGGACGGGTTCCGTCTGGACACCGTGAACTTCTATTATCACGACGAGCAACTGCGCGATAATCCCGCTTTGCCGATGGATGAGCGTTCCGACAAGATCGCGCCGTCCGTGAACCCGTATAACTTTCAGGATCATCTTTACGACAAGTCACGACCGGACAATCTGGACTTCCTGAAGGCATTCCGTGCGGTTCTGGATGAGTATCCGGCGGCCACCTCTGTTGGTGAAGTTGGTGATGCGCAGCGTGGCAATGAGATTCAGGCGGCCTACACGTCGGGCAGTGACAAGATCCACATGGCCTATGATTTCGACCTTTTGTCGAACGTATTTCCGACTGGCACGCGGATTGCCGAGATCATGGAGAAGTCAGGCAGTGGCGGCTCGGATGGTTGGGGCTGTTGGGCCTATTCGAACCACGACGTCATGCGTCATACGTCACGCTGGAACCTTGGCGCTGAGGCGCATCGCGTTTACGCGGCCCTGTTACTGTCGTTGCGCGGGACGGCTTGTCTCTATCAGGGCGAAGAGCTTGGTCTGACCGAGGCCTACGTGCCGTTCGAAGAATTGCAGGACCCTTATGGCAAGCGCTTCTGGCCAAAGTTCAAAGGCCGTGACGGATGCCGGACGCCGATTCCGTGGAGTTCCGACCGCTTGCATGGAGGTTTTTCAGAAGGCCAGCCCTGGCTGCCGGTTGCGATGGAGCATGTAGAGAATGCGGCCGATACGCAGGATGCGTCGGATGGTTCCATGCTGAACTTCTACAGGGACATTATTGCCTTCCGCAAAGGTCATCCGGCCTTGTTGAAAGGCACGTTTGAAGTCTTTGAAGCGCGTGACGATTACATCTCGTTTGAGCGGCGTCATAACAATGTCCGACTGTTTTGCGCCTTTAACCTGTCTGGTGAGGCTTGTGGAGTGACGCTCCCGGACGGCACCTGGACAATCGAACATAACGCGCCATTTACCGCCGCCGAAACGGGCGCGGATGGGGATACGAAATTACCGGCCTGGCAGGCACTTTTCGCCACGGCTTAAGAGATAAAAGAGGGAGGGTACTATGGCTGATCTTCTGCTGACAGATATCGCCAAGTCTTACGGAAGCGTTGATGTGCTGAAGCACATCAATCTCGACATCAAACAGGGCGAGTTGATCGTCTTTGTGGGGCCGTCGGGCTGCGGCAAGTCGACGTTGTTGCGTATGATTGCGGGTCTTGAGAGCATCACCGGCGGTGAGCTTCAGATTGATGGGCAGGTGGTGAACAACGTGCCCCCAAGCGAGCGCGGCATTGCCATGGTGTTCCAGTCTTATGCGCTTTATCCGCATATGACGGTGCGCGAGAACATGCAGTTTGCTCTGAAGATCGCCAAGAAAAGTCCGGAAGAAATTGCCGAGCGGGTCGAGAAGTCTGCGAAGATTTTGCAGCTTCACAACCTTCTGGATCGTCTGCCGAAGGAGCTGTCGGGTGGCCAGCGTCAGCGTGTGGCGATCGGGCGCTCGATTGTGCGGGACCCGAAGGTTTACCTGTTTGACGAACCTCTCTCGAACCTTGACGCAGCGCTTCGCGTGGCGACGCGGATCGAAATTGCGCAGCTGAAAGAGGCGATGCCGGAATCGACGATGGTCTATGTGACGCACGATCAGGTTGAGGCGATGACTTTGGCCAGCCGCATCGTCGTTTTGGCCGGTGGCGGTATTGCGCAGGTCGGCAGCCCGCTGGAGCTTTATG
>JABDQU010000075.1 GCA_013042105.1 Boseongicola sp. | reverse complement strand
GGCATGATCCGACGCAAGGGATGCGGCAGGGCAATGATGTCGGCACGCAGTATCGCTCGGGGATTTATTACTACAGCGAGGCGCAAAAGGCGGCGGCTGAGGAGACGAAGGCCATGTTTGCCGAGCGGCTTGGTGGGGCCGGGTTTGGCGATGTGACGACTGAGATTGTTGCCGCACCTGAGTTCTACTTTGCCGAGGAGTATCACCAGCAGTATCTGGCAAAGAACCCAAGCGGGTATTGCGGGATTGGTGGGACGGGTGTGACCTGTCCTATCGGAACCGGTGTGAGCGCCTGATTGAGCGTGGGTTGGGGGACGCTGTCCCCCGCCTTACGGCTCCCCCTGTGGTATTTTTGAAAGGGTGAATGCGTTGACGGGGCACTGGCTTTCGGCGTAGGCGCTGGGCCATGAGCACATGGACAGCCTTGACGACATTGAAGAGCAAAGACCGGGCGGAAGCGCTGGGTCTGGCGTTGGAAGCGATTGAGCCGGAACCGACGGGCGTTGGTGTCTTCGAGGTGGAAGACGGTAGCGACACCTGGGAGGTGGGCGGCTACTTTCTGGAAGAGCCTGACGCGGTTGGTCTGGCGGTTTTGTCGGCGGCGTTTGATGCGGGCGCGTTTGTTGTTTCAGAGGTCCCGGAGACGGACTGGGTTGCGCATGTTCGACGCGAGTTGACGCCGGTCGAGGCGGGACGGTTTTTTGTTTACGGCGCGCATGATGCGGACAAGGTGCCAGAGGGGCGGATTTCGCTGCTGATCGAGGCGGCGATGGCGTTCGGGACCGGGCATCATGGGACGACGCTTGGCTGTTTGCGCGCTTTGGATCGGTTGATTGAGGGCGGGCTACGCGCGCATTCGGTGGCGGATATCGGATGCGGGACGGCGGTGCTGGCGATGGCGGCGGCGCGGGTCTGGCCGGAAGAGGTTCTGGCCTCGGACATTGACCGGGTTGCGGTGGATGTGGCTGAGGCGAATGCGCGTGCGAACGGTCTTGAGGGCCGCGTGCGCTGTGTTGAGGCGGCTGGTTTCGGGCATGAGGCCTTGTCCGGTGAGGGGCAGTTCGATCTGGTGTTTGCCAATATCCTGATGGGGCCGCTTCTGGCGCTTGCGCCCGACATGGGCCGTGCTGTGAGTGTCGGCGGGCATGCGATTTTGAGCGGTATTCTTAATGAGCAGGCGGAAAAAGTGGCGGCGCGTTATCGCGAAGTTGGGTTCAATCTTGTGAAAAGTGAAGAGATTGTTGACTGGACAACGCTGACTCTGGTGCGTTTAGACGCAATTTGAACGAAAGCCCTGCAAAACAACGTCATACGCCACATTGAGGCCACATTTGCGCGGAATCTTCCACCATCCGGAGTATTGAGGCCGGTGTCTGGAGTTTCCTATGTCCGCTCATCAATTTGATGAATTTGAACGCCGCATGCGCCGTATTAACCGGCGTCACAGCAAGTTGAGCCATGGATTCGTGACGCAAGTGACGGATGATGGACTTGTGGTTGCAAAGCCTGCGAAACCACGTGGCTATGCGCTGCTGCGTGGCGCTTATTTGCTGCTTCTGGTGATGTTCATCTTCAAGGGTTTTTTGCATTCCAACCTTGGCGCGGAGGCCTATCGCGCGCAGCTTGAAAGTCTGCGCGGTGGCAACGCAATCGAGCAGGTCGGTGCGTTTGCAATGACGGCGGACCCTGTGACGCTCTGGATTTCCGGGGCTATCTCTTCCCTCGTGCGGTAACTTCGGGCCGTCCCTCGGCGGCCCTGTTTCGGCACCAAAACGAAAAACGGCCGCGTCCTGCCAGACGCGGCCGTTTTGACATTCGGGAAGTCTGTATCAGAACGTCTTGCGAGCGATCCGGTCGACGTCACCGCGGTGGAGACCAATGTCTTCCAGCTCGTGTGCGGAGAGCTGCGACAGGGCGTCGTGGGTGCGGCGCGCGTCGTTCCAGGCGGCAATGGCCGCAAACATGTTCGTAAATGCAGCATAGACCCGGTCAACAACGGTTGCGGGACGGCTGTGCAGGCGGGAATCGTAAAGTGCCATCGCGGTAATCCTTCGTGTTTGGGCTGCTGCCCTGATTGTGATGGATCGCACGTAGTTGGGGGAAATGAGTCGGACAAGCGTCAAAAAATGCATGACTGAGATGCAGTTTCTGCATAGGTCGTTTTTGGGCGTAACCTGTTACCGGTAAAGGGGAAATTCGGAGTTGGAAGTGTCGATTTCAGACTTTCTCGTGTCGATTTTGGACCGGTTTGTGAGCGGCGTATCTGGCGGGGTCTGATTGCGACATTTGGGGTGATTTTTAGGGGTTTGGTGCAAGGGAGGGTTGGTGTGGTTTGCGCGCATCACAGTTGGGGGTGCGGGGGCATCTGTTTTGGTGCGTGTGATACATGGGCCCGCAATATACTTGGAAGATGTTCGCGTTTCGTGCTACTCGTTTTTGAAAGACAAAATGAGCAGGTGAGGCGATGCGTGTGATGGGGCTGGACCCGGGGCTGAGGGCCATGGGGTGGGGCGTGATTGATGTGTCGGGCTCGCGGCTCAGCCATGTGGCCAATGGGGTTTGCAAGACTTCGACCGGAGATCTTGGTGGGCGGCTTGTGTCTTTGTTTGATCAGCTTTCAGACATTTGGGAGATTTATACGCCGGATACGGCGGCGGTTGAGCAGACGTTTGTGAACAAGGACGGGGCTGGCACGCTGAAGCTGGGGCAGGCGCGAGGCATTGCGATGCTGGTGCCGGCGCGGGCTGGCATTGTAGTTGGCGAGTATGCGCCGAATGCGGTGAAAAAGGCGGTGGTCGGTGTCGGGCATGCGGACAAGCGGCAGGTGGAGCACATGGTGCGGATGCAGCTTCCGGGGATCGAGATTGCGGGGCCGGATGCGGCGGATGCTTTGGCGATTGCGATTTGCCATGCGCATCTGGCGGCGACGGCTCAGCGAATGCAGAGGGCGGTCGGATGATTGGCAAGCTGGCGGGACGCATTGATTATCGCGGGACGGATCATGTTTTGATCGATGTGCGCGGGGTTGGATATGTTGTGCATGTGAGCGAGCGGACACTGGCGGCGTTGCCGGGGGTTGGCGAGGCAGTGGCGCTCTATACGGATTTGCTGGTGCGCGAGGATTTGTTGCAGCTCTTTGGGTTCACGACTTTGGTCGAGAAGGAATGGCATCGGTTGTTGATGGGAGTTCAGGGCATTGGGGCGAAGGCGTCGATGGCGATTTTGGGCACATTGGGGCCGGACGGGGTGTCTCGCGCGATTGCATTGGAGGACTGGGGATCGGTGAAGGCGGCACCGGGTGTGGGGCCGAAGATAGCGCAGCGGGTGGTGCTTGAGTTGAAGGGCAAGGCACCCGCGATGATGGCGATGTCGGGCGCTGCGCCTTTGGTGGACGCGGGAGATGAGGTGATTGAACCGGTTGCGGTAGCGCCGCTTCAGACGCAGAATGCGTCGGCTCAGGCGGAGGCCTTGTCGGCTTTGGGCAATCTTGGCTATGGGCCCGGCGAGGCGGCAAGTGCTGTGGCTGAAGCGGCGGGTGCCAATGAAGGGGCGGAGACATCTGTTTTGATCCGCGAGGCTTTGAAGCGATTGGCGCCCAAGGGATGACGGGTTTGGCGGATGATTGCGCAGCGTTTGGCATCAGTGTTCTCTATTGCGCTGCCTTTGGCATCAGTATTCCCTATTGCGCTGCCTTTGGCATCGCGGGGGGCGAGAGGCGCTGCCTCTCGCGCTCTCCGGGATATTTTGGCCAAAAAGAGGGGGAGCGCGCGTGAGTGAGCCTGATCCATTGGTGCGCCCTGAAGCGCGCAGCGAGGATGCAGATAGGGCCTTGCGGCCGCAGATGCTGGGCGAGTTTGTCGGGCAGGCGGAGGCGCGGGCGAACCTGGGCGTGTTCATTGAGAGTGCGCGGCGGCGCGGCGAGGCGATGGATCACACGTTGTTTCATGGGCCTCCGGGATTGGGCAAGACGACGTTGGCGCAGATCGTGGCGCGCGAGCTCGGCGTGAATTTTCGCATGACCTCGGGGCCGGTGTTGGCCAAGGCGGGGGATTTGGCAGCGATCCTGACGAATTTGGAAGCGCGGGATGTGTTGTTTATTGACGAGATCCATCGGCTGAACCCTGTGGTGGAGGAGGTTCTTTATCCGGCGTTGGAAGATTTTGAGCTGGATCTGGTGATCGGTGAGGGGCCGGCGGCGCGCACTGTGCGGATCGAGTTGCAGCCCTTTACGCTTGTCGGGGCGACGACGCGGCTGGGGCTTTTGACGACGCCGCTGAGGGACCGGTTTGGAATTCCGACGCGGCTGAACTTCTATACAGAGGATGAGCTGTTTTTAATCGTGGAGCGGGGGGCTCGGTTGTTGGGACTTCCGGCGGAGGATGGCGGGGTTCGTGAGATTGCGCGGCGGGCGCGGGGGACGCCTCGGATTGCGGGACGGCTATTGCGGCGGGTTGTGGATTTTGCATTGGTTGAGGGGGACGGGCGGTTGACGCAAGACTTAGCGGACAGCGCCCTGACGCGGCTTGGTGTCGACGGGCTTGGGCTTGATGGGGCGGATCGGCGGTATCTGACGTTGATTGCCGAGAATTACGCAGGCGGGCCGGTTGGGGTTGAGACCCTGTCGGCGGCCTTATCGGAAAGCCGGGATGCGATTGAGGAGGTGATAGAGCCTTATCTTTTGCAGCAGGGGCTTATTCAGCGCACGCCGCGCGGGCGGATGTTGGCGGCAAAGGCCTGGGCGCATTTGGGGATGGCGGCACCGAAGGCACCGGGGCAGTCGGAATTGTTTTGATTTCAGTTGGCGCGGTGAAGTAGATCGACTTCATGGATATGATTGACGTTGAGCCGATGTTTACCCGCTCGGACGGGGATTACCTGTTTGCACGCTGGGGGCGGCCGATTGTGCCGGTGGTATTTGGTGTGGATGACGCCACGCTCTCGGTGGTGAAGGGCGCCATTGAGGCGGTTGTTGTTTTGGCCGGTCATCAGATGGCTGAGACGGACCCGGAGCTTGGGGTCAATCTGATGATGTTCTTTTTTCGTGAGTGGGATGAACTGGTGGAGACCCCGGATCTGGATCGGCTGGTTCCGGATTTGGAGCCGTTGGTGACACGTTTGAAGGCGGCGGATGCCAACCAGTATCGGCATTTTCGGTTTGACGAGGCGGGGGCGATCAAGGCGGCGTTTGTGTTTGTGCGGATGGACAGTGAGATGTCAAAGTTGCCAGCGGAAGACATTGCTCTGGCACAGGCGGCGCAGACGGTTTTGCTTTGGTCGGATGTGGCTTTTCGGGACAAAGGGCCTTTGGCGCGGATTGCGGAGAAGGTGGTTTTGAGGCCTGATATCGCGGCGGTTATTCGGGCCGGATATGATCAGGTCATGCCAGTCGTTGCGAACGATCCAAGCCATGCTATGCGGCTTGCCGCGCGGGTGGCGCGGGATTTGCCGGTATGAGCGGGGCGGGCCATCGCATGACTTTGCGCGTCTATTATGAGGACACGGATTTGGCGGGGATTGTTTATTACGCCAATTATCTGAAGTTCATTGAGCGTGGCCGGACTGAATATGTGCGCGACATCGGGTTGGATCAGACGCGGTTGAAGGCCGAGCAGGGCATCGTGTTTGCCGTCCGGCGGGTAGAGGCGGACTATATCGCTCCGGCGAAGTTTGATGATGTCGTGGATGTTGTGACAACGGTCGAGCGTGCTTCGGGCGTGCGGTTGGTGATGCGGCAGGTCGTGGAGCGGGGTGGTGAGGTGCTTTTTGAGGCGCTTGTGACGCTGGTGGCCTTGTCGGAAACGGGCGCTCTGGTGCGGCTTCCGGCGGAATTACGCCAAGCTTTTGCCCGATAGGCCTTAGGTCGCTGCGTCACTCACGGCTTCTTGTTGGCAATCTTCTCGGGTTTCCGGTAATCTCTGACCAAACGAGGGACCCAGAATAAAACAATAAGGGTCGGCATAAGAGAGCAGAGTCATGGAACAAGAAGCGGTCGCGCTGGCGCAGCACGCGGACTTTTCGATGTGGGCGTTGTTTGCGCGCGCGTCTTTGACGGTCAAGCTGGTAATGGTGGCGCTGATATTGGCGTCGATTTGGGCTTGGGCGATTATCTATTCGCGCAGCAAGGACTATCGTGCTGCGCGCGCCGAACAGGTTGCTTTTGAAGAAGCGTTTTGGTCGGGTGAGCCGTTGGATCAGTTGTTTGATCAGATCGGGCCGTCGCCCGGCGGGCGTGCGGAGCGAATATTTGTCGCGGGGATGACCGAGTGGCGCAGGTCGCATCGCGATACCGGTGCGATGATTGGCGGCGCGCAGGTGCGGATTGATCGCTCGATGGATGTGGCGATCCAGAAGGAAACCGAGAGCTTGCAGGTTGGGTTGCCGGTTTTGGCGACTGTGGGGTCGACGGCTCCGTTTGTGGGGCTGTTCGGGACCGTCTGGGGCATCATGGTGGCGTTTATCGAAATCGGGCAGACGCAATCGACGTCGCTGGCCGTTGTGGCCCCCGGTATTGCCGAAGCACTTTTAGCCACGGGGTTGGGTTTGGCAGCGGCTATTCCGGCGGTGATCTTTTACAACAAGCTGTCGACGGATGCCGACAAGATCATCGGGGGATACGAGTCCTTTGCGGATGAGTTCGCGACGATCCTGAGCCGTCAGATGGACGCGTCTTAAGATGGCTGGCGG
>JABDQU010000045.1 GCA_013042105.1 Boseongicola sp. | reverse complement strand
CATAAATCCAGCGCGCGAGGTGTATTTTGGAGAGCATCGCCCGGCCTCGACCCTTGTGGAGGTTTCAGCCCTCGTCGATCCACGCATGAAGGTCGAAATAGAATGCATGGGAATAGCGGTCTAGTGCGCTTAGCGGTCATCTGACTGCAAAGCTCAGATGACTTCTATGAGGCCAAAGCAGACTCCCCATCACGATTGACCTAGATCATAGGGCCGAGGTCCCCTTTGTGATCACGTGAATTTCGATGGGCATGCTCAAGAGCCCGTCGTGAAGTTGTAGACCATCGGGAATGTCAATCATGGAAATGGCAAAAATCACCGAATACGCACGCGCGCTTTATGACGCTCACGGTGACAAGGCTGAGGCGGAAGCGGCGCAAAAGGCGAAGCATCACGAAGATGCCGGCGAAACAAAGGAGGCCGAGACCTGGCATGCCATCAGGTCTGCTATTCGGGAAATCCGCGGCGCTCACCAGGGCTAGCAAACGCCATGCTTGTGGCTGGGCCGGGGCCTGAACATTGGCACCACTTGGGGGTCCTGATTTGGAAACTCTTTCGCCCGTAGCTCTTGGCTTTCTGGGTAGTCTCGTTGCCGGGCTAATGACGGCTCTAGGCGCGGTGCCGGTTCTTTTTGGGCGAGTTCCAAATCGCGGCGTACGGGACCTGTCCCTAGGGTTCGCGGCAGGTGTGATGCTATCTGCCTCGTTTTTCTCGTTGATCATACCCGCACTTGATGCGGCTGAAGCGCGATATGGGGTGGGAGCGATCCCGGCGGTAATCGCAGTGGTCGGTATCCTAGGCGGAATGGCCTTAGTTGCCTGGTTGAACGAAACACTTCCGCACGAGCACTTCTCGACGGGACGCGAAGGCCCCGAAAGTGCTGCTTTGCGTCAGATTTGGCTATTCATCATCGCCATCACGATCCACAATTTTCCCGAGGGCCTGGCCGTTGGGGTGGGGTTCGGCGCTCATGGGCTATCGGGCGGCATGCCGTTGGCCATTGGGATTGGCTTGCAAAACCTTCCGGAAGGACTTGCTGTTGCTGTCGCGTTGCTTGGTGAAGGATATGGACGGCTTCGAGCGTGGGGCATTGCTGCGCTCACTGGCTTGGTCGAACCCGTCGGTGGTGCACTTGGGGCTGCGCTTATTTCATATTCGGAGCCGTTCCTGCCTTGGGGGCTGGCGTTCGCAGCAGGGGCAATGATCTACGTTATCAGTCACGAGATCATCCCAGAAACCCACCGCAGTGGACACCAAAACAAGGCCACCATGGGGCTGGCGATCGGACTGGTTTTAATGCTCTTTCTTGATGTCTGGCTAGGTTAGTAAAAAAGTTCCGCTCCGGCCTTCCAGTCATTCCTTCGTTCCAGCTAACGTTTGAGATCATCCAAAGCAGGCTTTGGTACATTCTTCGAGGACGGGTATCGAAACTTGAAACTGCGATAACTTGCTCTTTCTGCGTCTCAACGAAACCGTCGTCGCGTGGTGCCATGCGCGAGTAAGTCTGGCCATCATGTCCAAAAGATTACAATCTTTGATGACAATCCAAACACAAGTTTGCTTCGTCAGCGCAGTCTATCAAACTTAGCGTTGGATCGAGCGAAGATACTCCGCGAGGGCAAACAAGCGCGTTGGGGTCGGCGTCTTACTACCATCACCAGTGTCTAAAAAGACGAGTGGGCCGGCCTGAAGCTCTTGACCAAAATCCGGCATGACGAGATCCCCAATGCGTGCACGCGAATAGCCGTCAATTGTCGACATCACGTCTACGATTGGAAAGCCGCCACCATTTCGTTGTGCAATCAGCGTCAGGTCGGGGGCAGGTGCCTCCAGCTGATCTGATATTGGCCCTTCCCCTCGACCGCTATCGCCATGACAACTCGTACAATTCTCTTTGTAAAGCTGCTCACCCGCGTATTTGGGAGATGGAGTACAGGCAACCACTGTGAGCCCTACGCCTAGGGCTGCTAGCAGGATATAGGCTTTCATCATGGTTGCTCCTTTTCCGCCACCAGTCTTTTGAGGTTAGTACGTGCTGTCGCGTGTTTCACGCATTTTGTGCTGCATGTGCATAGTTCTTCTGGTTGGCCATGATGCATCGTTTGGCCAAATTTGCCTATGGGCGCGACTGCCCACAGTGAATCTCCCGCCAGCTAGACGGAGAGACATCAGAGGACGATGTTGCCGGGCAGCGTGGAACGGCGGCTTCGTCCCGCATAACGGTCGTTCAGTCTGGATGCAGCGAATGACCGCTTCGAGCCCAAAGTGCCTGATGCAACCGACTTGAGGCGCCGTTCCAAGGAGATTTGAGGGTTTCTCGAACGCTTCCCCTTGCAATCTCCATGAATTCCAAGCCGTCGTTCACCAGACTTCTCAAGCCGAGTTTCACTGTGCACTTGCGGATTTCCACTCTCGAGACAGGACACATACTGGAATGCCAAGACTCTGCATTGAGAGCGCAAACATGAAGTTGGCAAAGGGATTGGCAGCCTTTCTTGAACTTCAACTTAACTATCTGTCTGCAATTCTTTTAAGGACATCAGACGCCTTGCCTGCTCAGAAGTCAGTCCTTCAGGCCTATCGCAAGTGGTAACCATTTCAATCCAACTGCGCTCTTCGGCCGAACGCAGGATCGACGTCATAACCTCCACAACATGAGTCGCAAGCTCTATGCTGCAGCGATGAGGTCGGTCTTGTTCAATTGCCGCCGCCATTTCAGCAAGCCCGGCGCACCGATAGTTCGCTCGATCGCCGTTTTGGCCGTCTTGCACATTCGGAACGCCGAATGGGTGGTCTCGCGGAGCAACTCTGGTCGGTTCAGCCCCTTGCTCGGCCAAAAGAATATCTCCTCCGAAGAAATTCGGATCGGGCACGTAGAGTGATCCGCTGCTGCCATAAAGCTCCATATTTTCATGACGATGCGCCCAGACGTCCCAGCTTGCACCAAGTGTAATCAGAGCGCCGTTGCAGAACTCCAAGACAGCATGGATATTTGTTGGCGTTTCGACCGGGACGGTCTCTCCCAGCCGCGGGCCGTTGCCAATAGTGCGGGTCTTGAAACTGGCAGACGCCATGGCCGACACGGCTTTGACCGGTCCGATTAACTGCACAAGATTGGTTACATAGTAAGGCCCCAGATCAAGGATCGGGCCGCCGCCGGGCTGAAAGAAAAAGTCTGGGTTGGGGTGCCAGTTCTCCATGCCGTGCGACATGACGTGACATGTGCCCCCAATGATCTTGCCGACCTTGCCATCGTCGATGGTGGCGCGTGCCAACTGGTGCGCGCCACCTAAGAAGGTGTCGGGCGCAGAGCCGACCCGGAGCCCCTTACTTGCCGCCAATGCGCGAAGGGTTTCACCCTCTTCAAGCGTCAAGACAAATGGCTTCTCGGAATAAGCGTGCTTCCCGGCTTCCAGGATACGCTTTGTTACCTCAAAATGTGCGGCAGGTATGGTCAGGTTAACCACGATATCAATATCATCCGAGGCCAGCAGATCGTCAATTGTATCGGCACGCACAGAAAACTCATCTGCGCGCGCAGCGGCAGCCTCCGTATTGAGGTCGGCGACCGCCAAAACCTCAATTGAGTTGAACAATGGCGCCAGCTTAAGATACGCGGACGAGATATTGCCGCAGCCAATTATGCCTACACCAAATTTCTTCATCTTTTCTTCCTTAAAGCGCCTGAACGGTGGCCAGTGACCGGGTGGCCATGCGTTTGTGATCATTTGGGTTGTCGTGCTCAACGACGTAGCGGCTCACACCAGCAGCATCCATCGCACTCTTTATGGCCGGCCAGTCCATCACGCCATACCCAACATCCGCCCAACCGCTTTCATCGGCGTTCTCACCCTCTGGTGCGACATCCTTGACGTGAACCGTGCTGATGCGCCCAGCATACTTCCCAAGCCAAGCTACGGGGTCCTCACCCGCAACATGCACCCATGCCAGATCAAGCTCCAACATGATATTCTGCGACGCCGCAGCTATGACATCAAGCGGCCGTTCCCCCTCAACCGGCTCAAGTTCAAAGTCGTGATTGTGCCATGCAAACTGCAAACCTGCCGCCACTATTGGCTCGCTCATTTTTGCAAGACGATCGGCAAACTCTTTCCATCCGGCAAGCGTTGTTGGGCGATCTTCGGCCGCAAGGTAGGGCGCGATGACTGTTTCAATTCCCAGCGTGCGCGCAATTTCAAGAACGCGCTCGGGATTGCTTTCAATTAGATCCGGTGCGAAATGGCCCGTCGGCATTGTTATACCATGGGCCTCAAGCAAGGCCCTGGTTTTAGCCAAGTCCTCATACTGCGGCCCTACGCCCTCCACTTCCTTGAAACCAGCCTCCGCAATCATTGCAAAGGTTTCTTCAATATCCCAGTTGCGGGACGAATAGAGCTGATAAGAGATTGTCGGCATAGTTTTTCCTTACGAGTAAAGGACGCCCGCGAACGGGCGCTCAAAGTAAAAGATCACAGGCGCAGTTCGGATTTCAGATCAAACAGAGACGCCATAGACGGGTTGATGCCAATCCGCAGTTTCTGACCCACAGACACCCGCGATTGCCCGTCCATACGAACGCGGAAGTGGTTTCCTGCGACCGTGCAATCAACCAGTGTATCTGAGCCGGTAGGTTCAATAAGGCTGACTTCCACGTCCACCTGATACGCAGCATTTCCGACAAGTTCACCCGTCACGACATGCTCAGGCCGGATGCCAATTGTTGCGTCCAGGTTGTTTGGCGCGCCATCGGCAAACGCATAGTCCGCAAGCGGGATAGCAAGATCGCCCACATGGAAAGCGCCGTCTTTGATCTTCCCTTCCAGAAAGTTCATCGAAGGAGAACCAATGAAATCAGCGACATACTTATTAACAGGGCGACCATAGATTTCGTCAGGCGATCCAAGCTGCATGATCTGCCCACCACGCATAATGGCAATCCGATCTGCAAGCGTCATTGCCTCGATCTGATCGTGCGTCACATAGATCATCGTGTTTTGGAGGCTGTGGTGCAGTCGCTTGATCTCTACCCGTAAATCGGCACGCAACTTGGCATCAAGGTTGGAAAGAGGTTCGTCAAAGAGGAACACATCGACGTCCCGCACCAAGGCTCGCCCAATTGCCACACGCTGGCGCTGGCCACCAGACAAAGCGGCGGGTTTGCGTTTCAAGAGCGGCTCAATCTGAAGGATTTCCGATGCGCGCTTCACCCGGCTTTCAATCTCGGACTTTGGAAGTTTGGCATTTTTTAATCCAAAGGACAGGTTCCCCTCAACGGTCATCTGCGGATAGAGCGCATACGACTGGAACACCATTCCAATGCCCCGCTCAGACGGCTCGGCCCACGTGACATTTGTTCCGTTGATGTGAATTTGGCCGCCACTGACGTCTAACAGGCCCGCAATGCAGTTCAGCAAAGTCGACTTGCCGCACCCAGACGAGCCAAGCAACACGAGAAACTCCCCTTTGCCGATGTCGAGATTGAGGTCCTGAAGCACTTTGACCGCGCCGAACTGAAGGTCGAGGTTTTTGATTTCCACTGAGTTTGTCATGTGATCAGCCTTTGACTGCGCCGGCAGCGATGCCGCGTACGAAGAGTTTTCCAGAGACGAAGTAAATGGTCAGAGGCACCAGACCCGTAATGATCGTGGCAGCCATGTTGACGTTGTATTCCTTCACGCCCTGCGTCGAGTTAACGATGTTATTCAGAGACACAGTCATGGGGTAACTGTCGGGGCCGGTGTAAACGACGCCGAACAGGAAATCGTTCCAGATACCAGTAACTTGCAGAATCATGGCGACCGTAAAGATCGGCAACGACATCGGCACCATGATACGGAAATAGATCCCCCAGAACCCGGCACCGTCCACGCGTGCCGCCTTAAACAGCTCTTCTGGAAGCGATGAAAAGTAGTTGCGAAACAGAAGCGTCAGGATCGGCATGCCGAACACGGTATGAACGATCACCAGTCCTGTGAGTGAGCCGTAAAGCCCGATCTCGCGCAGCATAATCACAATCGGATACAGCATCACCTGATATGGAATGAACGCCCCGAAGATCAGAATGGTGAAAAAGACATTCGCGCCTTTGAATTTCCAGTTCGCCAAGGCGTAGCCGTTCACCGAGGCGATGATGATCGACAAGATGACCGACGGGATGGTGATGCGGACCGAGTTCCAGAACCCAGTGCTCAGACCGTCACAGGTTAATCCCGTGCAGGCTTCTGACCATGCTTTCACCCAAGGCTCGAACGTCACCTCAAGGGGCGGTGCGAAAATATTGCCAAGGCGAATTTCCGGCATCCCCTTAAGCGAAGTAACGATCATGATATAAAGCGGCAAGGCGTAGTACAGAGTGACCACAAGCAATGTCCCGTAAAGGAAGATGTTGCGGCGCGAGAACGCCTTGGTGGGCTTGGGACCATGCGGGCCCGTGAACGTTTGAGATGTTGTATCAGCCACGGTTCTTCGAGCCTCCGAATTCGAGAATTGCCCAAGGGATCACAACCAATGCCACTGTAAGCAGCATCATAGTTGAAGCCGCGAAGCCCTGACCAAGATTGTTGGCCTGGAACATCATGTCGTAGACATACTTGGCCGGAACCTCGGTTGCGATACCCGGCCCTCCGCCCGTCTGAGCGACAATCAGATCGTAGATTTTCACAATGCCGGTCACCACAAGCACCAACGTTGTAATGAAGACCGGGCGCATCATCGGAATGACGATAAGCAAGTAGGTTTTCCACGCCGGGATGCCGTCCACCCTCGCCGCTTTCCACACGTCCTGATCAATGCCGCGCAAGCCGGCAAGCATCAGCACCATGACCAACCCACTGCCCTGCCAGAGCCCGGCAATCAGAATGCCGAAAATCGCGATCTCGGCGTTATAGAGAGGGTCGAAGGTAAACGTCTCCCATCCCCAGCCTCGCACAATGTTTTGAACTCCAAATTCCGGGTTCAGGATCCACTGCCAGACCAGTCCGGTTACAACGAAGCTGAGTGCGTAAGGATATAGAATGACCGTTCGAATTGTATTTTCGAACCGAATTTTCTGATCGATCAATGCGGCGAGAATAAAGCCGATCACAAACACCAGTATCAGCATCGACAGACCATAAATCGCCAGATTCTCAATCGAGATCAGCCATTTCCGGGTGTCCCACAACCGTTCATACTGGTCGAGCCCGACCCACTTCAATCGCGGCAACAGGCCGGAACTGGTGAAACTGTATACGATGGTCCAAGCCGTTCCGCCGACAAATACAAAGAGAGCGGTCACGATCATTGGGATCGCTGCTATCTTTGCAGATTTGTTGCGAAATAACTGATTTGGGCGTGTAGAAGCCATTTGCTCCCCCCCTATTCCAATCAGAAATTTGTGGATGTCGGCCCGCCCAAGAGGGCAGACCGACGTGCGCCTAGTGGTTTATTCCGCGCGCTCGATGATTTTCACGAAGTCTGCCTGAGCATCTGCCGCGCTGATCGAAGCGTCCGCAAAAAACTCAGTGAACAGCGTGTTGATCTGGTTCGTTGTGTCCGACGTCAACAGCATGTTGGTGTCAGGCAAAAGCGCGCCGTCAGCCAACAAGGCCAGACCCTTCTGCATGCAATCGTTTGCCGACGACAAATCAATGTCACCACGGACCGGAAGCGATCCCTTCTTGAGGTTGAACGAGACCTGAGTCTCAGGCTTCAACATCAAAGCGGCCAACTCGGACTGAGCAGCAATCTGAGCGTCATCAGACAGAACAGGGAAGTAGAACGCATCTCCACCTGTGCCAAGAAGCTCGGTCACACCAAGACCCGGAAGGCAGCTGTAATCTTCGCCGGCAACCTGCTCGGCTACCGCAAATTCACCCTGCGCCCAATCACCCATGATCTGACCACCGGCCTGACCCGTGATGACAAGGTTGGTTGCGTCGTTCCAGTTTTGCACGGTCGAAGTCGAGGCCATGTCACGGGCATCCGCAGCGGCGGCAAACACGCGCGCAACTTCTGCGCCAGCGGCGACTTCTGCGTTCTTGTCACCGTAAACAGCCAAATAGATCTCGCTTGGAACCAGTGCGGCAAACATCACGTTGAATGCGCCAGACTGCTGCCAGCCCTGCTGACCCATCGCCAACGGTGTTTTTCCGGCGGCGGCAAGTGCGTCCGACGCGGCAACAAACTCATCCCAGTTCGTTGGAACGGCAAGCCCTTCGTCTTCATACGCCTTGTGCGAAACCCAGAGCCACTGCCATGAGTGGATGTTTACTGGGGCGCAGTAAATGCGGCCATCAACCGTGCATGCGTCGAGCAGCGTTGACGGATTTACAATGTCTTTCCAGCCTTCGGCTTCCGCAATATCGGTGATATCGCGCAACAGACCGGCTTCGATGAGCTCTTCCGCCTGACGGCCGTGGTTAAACTGGAAGGCGCCCATTGGATCGCCGCCTGTCAACCTGCTGACCATAACGGCACGCGCCGATTCACCACCAGCAATTGCCGCGTCGACCCATGTGTTTCCTGTCGCATCAAAAGCAGCGGCAAATTCCTGAACAGCAGCAGCTTCACCGCCCGATGTCCACCAGTGCATAACCTCCAATTCAGTGGCTGATGCGCTTGACGCCGCCACAATGGCTGTTGCTGCGAGAAATTTGGAATATCGATTCATTTTGGTTCCTCCCTATTACTGAATCGTTTTAGAAACTTCTATAACGTTATAGTTTCCGCTTGCAAGACTTTTTTGTTAGCGCCTAAACTTAGTGACAGTTAAGCAGGCCATTCAGTTTGCTTGATGCAAAAGATATAGAGTGCCCGGCGACACCGCCGTTCGGGCATTGGGAGTTTTCGTATGAAACGCATGGCGTCCGAGGTAGCAAAAACAAGTGATGACGAGATCCGGCAGCAAGTTGGCGCCGGTGAAACGCCCACGCTAAAGACCATCTCGCGCATCAGCGGGATGGCCATTGCAACCGTCTCCCGTGCTCTAAGCGATGCGCCCGACATTGGTCGGGACACCAAGATTCTCGTGAACCGGATCGCAAATATTATCGGCTATGTTCCGAATCGAGCAGGTGTGCGCCTGCGCACTGGAAGAACCAATGTCATTTCTCTCGTCTTGCCAGCCGAAAGCGATGTAATGACAAACGCAGGCAGGCTCACCAGCTCTATCGCCGAAGAACTACGCGGCACTCAGTTTCATTTGAATATCCTGCCCTGGTTCCCCGACGAAGACCCTCTGCGCCCTATCAAATACATCGTCGAGACCCACTCATCCGATGCGGTGATTTTCAACATGACCGAGCCTGACGACAAGCGTGTGGCGTATCTGTTGAAGCACGACTTCCCTTTTGCGACGCACGGCCGCACAAAATGGTGCGACGATCACGCCTATTACGACTATGACAACACCGCATTTATCAAAAACGCGCTCATTAATCTGAAGGCACGGGGGCGTTCAAACGTTCTCGCCGTTCTGCCCCCCCTGCACCAATACTATGCTCAAGACATGGTCCGCGGATTAGAGCAATACGCTGACGGTCTTGGCATCAATTACCGCATCTCAAAGAACGTCAACAGTGACCAACCTTCAGACGACATACGTCACTGGGTGGCCCGCAGGTTGGAAAAATCGCCGAAAATCGACGCCATCATTTGCTCGTCGTCGAAAGGTGCCATTGCTTCAATCGTAGCGATAGAGGAGCGCGACCGGCTTCTTGGTGAAGACATTGACGTCTATACAAAGGAAGTGGTGCCGATACTGAAAACGTTCCGCCAAAACATCATCGTCGAATTGGAAGACGTCGGCGATGCAGGTCGTTTTCTGGCCAAAGCCGTCAAAAGACAGCTTCAACACCCCGAACAAGAACTAATGCAGGAACTGTTCGTTCCAACCGACATACAAATCTAAGACCGAACAAATGGAGGGTGCCGTGGCAACTCAAATAAAAGGACCGGGCCTTTTCCTGGCACAATTCGCGGGCGACGACGCCCCGTTCAACTCATTGAAAGACATAGTGGTCTGGGCGGCGGGGCTCGGCTACAAGGGCGTGCAAATCCCAACGTTTGACGCCCGCCTTTTCGATCTGGAAAAGGCCGCCGACAGCCAGACATATTGCGACGAGGTGAAAGGCATCTGCGCCGACGCAGGTGTCGTCATCACCGAGCTTTCGACACACCTGCAAGGCCAGCTCGTCGCGGTAAATCCGGTCTATGACGAAGCCTTCGACGCCTTTGCGCCCGCCCACCTTCATGGCAAACCGGACGCCCGCAAAGACTGGGCCATCGATCAGATGATGAGGGCTGCTGTGGCGTCCGAGCGTCTGGGCCTCTCCCATACAGTCAGCTTCACCGGCAGCCTCGCTTTCCCGTTTCTCTATCCATGGCCGCAGCGCCCCGCAGGCTTGATTGACGAGGCTTTCGCCGAACTGGGTCGGCGCTGGACCCCGATCCTCAACCACTACAAAGATCACGGGCAGGACATCGGATTTGAAATCCACCCGGGCGAAGACGTTTTTGACGGCGCAACCTTCGAAATGTTTGTCGAGGCCTGCGGCGGACACGATGCCGCAATGATCAACTATGATCCCTCGCATTTCCTTCTCCAGCAACTTGATTACCTGCAGTTCATCGACCTCTACCACGACCGCATCAACGCATTTCACGTCAAAGACGCCGAGTTCAATCCGAACGGACGTCAGGGTGTCTATTCGGGCTATCAAAACTGGACCGACCGCGCCGCGCGCTTCCGGTCCCTCGGTGACGGACAGGTCGACTTTGCAGCAATTTTCTCAAAGCTCACGCAATATGGCTATGACAGCTGGGCGGTTCTTGAGTGGGAGTGCTGCATAAAATCCCCCGAGCAAGGTGCGGCCGAAGGCGCTCCTTTCATTGAGCGGCACCTGATCGAAGTGACTGACAAAGCCTTTGACGACTTCGCCGGTGGCGCGCGGGATGAGGCGCAAATTAAAAGGATGCTGGGACTTTGAAGAAACTGAAACTCGGAATGGTCGGTGGTGGTCAGGGCGCCTTCATCGGAGGCGTTCACCGCATCGCCGCCCGCCTCGATGGAAAGTGGGATCTGGTGGCAGGCGCTCTGTCGTCGAACTCTCAACGCGCAGCCCTATCCGCTGCCGAACTGGGAATAGCGCCGGATCGCTCATATGTTAGCTATCATGAGATGGCCAAAGCCGAAGCGGCCCGAGCAGACGGCATTGATGCGGTGGCAATCGTGACGCCAAATCACCTCCACGCGGACCCCGCCATTGCGTTTCTGAACGCCGGAATTCACGTCATCTGCGACAAACCCCTCGCCGCGACGCAGGACCAAGCCCTGGCCATAAAGGCCGCAGCTGACGCCTCCAGCGCGAAGTTCATCCTCACCCACAACTACACCGGCTACCCCTTAATCCGACAAGCCCGCGAAATGGTCGCGCGCGGCGACCTTGGGAAAATCCGCGTAATACAAGCTGAATACGCGCAGGATTGGCTGACTGAAGTCACACACAACAAACAAGCCGACTGGCGCACCGACCCCAAGCAGTCCGGCGCCGGAGCAATTGGCGACATCGGAACCCACGCCTTCAACATTCTCTCCTTCGTCAGCGGCCTTCATACCGAAGCGCTTTCGGCCGAGCTCCACACTTTTGTCGATGGCCGACAAGTTGATGACAACGCGCATATAATGCTGCGCTTTTCAGGCGGCGCCCGAGGCATGCTCTGGGCCAGCCAGGTGGCGGTGGGGCGCGAAAATGGGTTGACCCTGCGCATCTACGGCGACAAGGGCGGTATTGAGTGGTGTCAGGAAGACCCCAACAAAATGATCTTCACGCCATTCGGAGCGCCATCACAAATCCTGACCCGGGGCGGGTCAGGACTTGGGGACGGCAATGACCGCTGGACTCGCATTCCACCGGGTCACCCGGAAGGCTATCTGGAAGGATTTGGAAACATCTATAACGATGCTGCCGATTACATCACTGCATCGAATGATGGCGCTCTCCTACCCGGCATTGAAGAAGCCTTGGAAGGTATGTGGTTCATTGCAGCATGCTTAGAGAGTTCTGAGCATGATACCAAATGGATTACAAACCCCATTCACAGTTAGGAAACCCAGCGAGTCTTCGCAAACGCATCTCGGACGGCAGCTTTGTCCCGCATAACTGTCGCTGGCGGTCGCCGCGGCGAAGGTCCGCTCTGAGCCCAATGCCGCCGTTAGTCAGGCAAAATGTCATCAGCTTCTGCGCGGTGCATAGTCTACTCTTGGCTCGTTGCGCGGAAAGCTGTCGGCCACTCGCTTTAGCCTAACAAGCAGAGCATCATCTCAACGCGATGTTGCATCTTAACAATGGGGACATCTTTACCACATTTGCTTGAAGCGCCCATTGGTCTTACGACTCGCCAAGCGGGAATCCGCCAGAGTTTGCAAAAAATATGGAAATCATAATGTGAACATAATATCGAACGTTTTCGGTCTTACCAAATAGGCGGAACGATTCCGGGCTAGTCGTAAAGATGACCGGATGAAAAAAAGACGGTAAACGGGACAGATTCAGAAGGAAATTCCTGGAATTTGGCATTGGTTTATCCGCAGCGGCAATATCTGGCTGCCTGCAGTTCGACCGCGCGCAACGTAAACCCGGCCTCAAAACTTAATAAGTGAAGGTCGTATGACACCGTCAGTGGATTGAAGTGCGTCAGAAGGAAATGACCCGATTGTGGACCTGAGGAGATGAAGAAAAAATGATGACGATAGTTAAGGTTTGCAGGCCGACCTTGATCCTTGTGATGTTGTTTTTCGCGTCCGCTTCGGCGGCCCAGGTAACATGCAAAGGCGAATGGCGAAGTGCGGCGCTTACCAATTACGAAAGCTATCCTGATCCTGGCAGCGTGGAATGCGTCAAGTACAACGGCTGCAAGTGGGCCGGGCAGTTTTATGGCGTGAATGGCAAGAAGTCTGAGAAGTGGGTTGCCCGGAATAATATCGCTGCGGTTCATCAGAAGCACTGGCGTGAATACGGCGGAAAGACCTTGCGGCTTCGCAAAAATGGTCGCGAGCTCTTCGTCAAAGTGCTCGACTTGTGCTCGGACTCGGATTGCAACGGCTGCTGCACCAATAACCTTGGCGGTGATGGCTATCTTATCGACATTGAGAAATACACTATGCAACGATTCGGTTCCGGTTCGGGCGAAGTGAATTTTCAGGTTTGTCGCTGAAATCCTTCGGGCTGATGCGTATGAGAACTGAATTCCAGTGATGCAAAGGTGTATTTTGATCTTTCGAATGAGCTTTTGACGGCGCTGTGTCAAAGCGTCTAAGGGTTGCCCGAGGCACGCCCCATTTGAAGTTCGGGCGATACGCTTTCTCTACCTTGACGGAAATGCTCGACAACACGGCGCTTGCCACGGGGCAATGATAGTGCTTCTTCAGAACTGACGTTGGCAGTGCGGGTGATTTTGCGCCATCCTCCGAAGCGGCCTGTCAAAACGCGCGCGACTGACCAAATTACGACGAACCAGAATATCTGCCGATAGAAGAACCGCTGGGTCAGAACGGCGGGCAGCATCCGCCTGTCTTCGTCTCGTTCAAGTGCCATCGCGATAGCGGCGAGAACCATGTCCGACAAAAGGTAGGCCAAATAACCTATGACAATCGATATGGAGAGTGGCGAGACACCAATTTCAGCTGGAGAAAATAGACCCGAAATGATTTGGACCGCGTTAAAAATCATGACGATATCGGCAAGCGGGGCAAAAAGTGAAAACAGGATACCAAAGATGAGCATGTCGGGGATGGCTAGAAGCCCAACCGCCCGGCGCTCGCTAATGGCTCTTTTGTGCTTCCATGCGGCCTGCAGCATTCCGAATGTCCAGCGAATACGCTGGCGGATAAATTGGCGGATCGTTTCGGGGGCTTCAGTAAACGCCTTTGCATTTGGTTCGTATTTCACCTGAAATCCGGCGCGAATGATGCTGATCGTTAGATCCGCATCTTCAACAAGTGTTTCCAGGGAGTATCCCGCTGCTGCATCAACCGCTTCTGCACGCCACGCGCCGATCGCGCCTGGAACAACCATGATCCCATTCAATGTTTCGTAGGCACGGCGGTCCAAGTTTTGCGCCGTTATGTACTCAATTGCCTGTAAAACAGTCAGAAGATTGCGCCGGTTGCCGACCTTCACATTACCGGCAACTGCGCCGACTCTCGGGTCTTTGAAGTGCCCGACAAGGTATTCTATGGCGTCAGGGGCAAGGATCGTGTCTGCATCGACAGCAACGATAACCGGAGAAGTCGCAAGCTTGTGGATGTGGTTCAGAGCTTCGGCTTTTCCACGGTTTTCTTGCACCACCAGCCTCACACGGGCATCTGATCCAAATGCATTTCGCACAGCATCAGCGGTGCCATCAATCGAACCATCGTCGACCACGATCACTTCTTTGATCGGGTAGTTCGATGCCAGGACAGCAGTGAGAGTCTCAACGATTACAGGTTCTTCGCAATAAGCTGGGATGGCGACGGTTACGTCCGGACGATAATCGGTTGGGGGACGGGGCTGACGGTGTTGCTGCAAGGCCAAAAGAACTATCAGTGCCGAGCGCAGGGCGCCCGCAAGGATCGTGACGAAGAAAACCGTGGTCAGAGATATTTTCAAGGCGCGAATGCCGGCGAATGACAATTGGCGCAGCGGATCATGGCCTGTCCGAGGTGAAACAGCGACCGATTGGTCGAGCCAGGGATAAAGGCTGGTTAGCGACACGATTTCAAACCCCTGCTGCCTGGCGGAGGCAATGATGTTCGGCAGGGCATCCACGGTCTGTGATCGGTCAC
The DNA here is from genome assembly GCA_013042105.1 of Boseongicola sp. Taxonomy (GTDB): domain Bacteria; phylum Pseudomonadota; class Alphaproteobacteria; order Rhodobacterales; family Rhodobacteraceae; genus Boseongicola. Next base: position 10,470 of record JABDQU010000045.1, on the reverse strand, counting down.
CCCCTCCATCGTGTAAGAGCGCAACTCCACCACCCTTGTCAGAAAAGGACGTCACGAGTGCTTCAGTGATGTCAGGCACTCCTCTTCGGGCCCAATCAAACGAGTCATGCTCGATCCCAACGACGACATAACCTTCAGAGAGGATTGTGCGGAGCGCATTGGCTTCCCCAATAGTATTCGGGTCTTTGTCGAGACCATAGGGCGCACGGAAAAGCCGCGTGTTTGTGCCGGTGACTTCGGCCAGCAATTGCTGGGTGGCGTGTAACTCAAGCCTGAGGCGGAGCGGACTTATGTTGGCCAGATTTGGGTGGCTGTAAGTATGAACGCCAATCTCATGGCCTTCGGCCACGATACGCCTTGCGATCTCTGGGTGCTCAAGGACTTTGGAGCCGATCAAGAAGAACACCGCCGGGGCGTCGTATGCACTAAGAATCTCAAGGATTTGAGGAGTGTATTTCGGGTCTGGACCGTCATCGAAGGTCAAAACCACGCTGTCCGGCCGCTGGCCGCCGTGTCGCGTGAGGGTATAGGCAGTCGGCAGAAACGAATAGTTCACGTCCACAATTTGACCAGTGTCGGGGTCGTGTATCAGCCTGCGCAGTCCGTCCTGGTCGCCAATCCGAATAGCGAGCAAGGCACCTTTACCTTCATATCGAACAAAATCCGGCGCGTTGATCCGGTAAGCGGCAGAGGCGCTTGGCATGCCTTCGCCGGGGGGGCCGCCAAACAAAGTCCAAACTGCTGGGTCTTCGTTGCCGAGCGGCCACACGGCAAAACCTCTGGTGAGGCGGCCGTCCAGCCCTTTGAGGGTGTTGTGCGCGGTGACGGCATCAAGAACCCACATTTGATGCAGTCGACCTTTCGTGTCTGTATACGAGGCGGTTGTATTGAGACTGTAAGGATCAATGCGGACCGTGGCTCCAAACAGACTGGCATTGGTTGTCAGGTCGAAATACCCGATCTCCTCCGGGACAGGGTTTCCACTGGTCCAACTCACACCGAGACTTCCAAGGCCAACAACGACTTGTTCCGCACTGAACCGGTCAAGCACTTCCGTTAGCTTCGCGTCGACTGCATCTTGAGGTGCCAGGGGACCGGGGGGACTGAAGGGTCCCGGCATTTGAAAGCTGAGAACAATCAGTCGGTCGGCAAGATCAGGGGGATGAGGGGTATCCCACAGCGGATCAAACAGACTGGCAACCAGGCAACTTTCGCCATCAGCATCAGCCAACGCCTCTCGTGCTGCAGCCAGGAACTCGATGACGTCGTCGATGCGGTTTCTTGGTGCACCGGTTACATCGAAGCAAAGGCCGTCAAAGCTGCCTCGCTCCACAAGCTGGGCGGCCGACATCGCAACTGCGCTTCGCTGCGCATCACTCGCCAGCCAGGCATTCCCGCGGGTATCGTCTATGCCCGACAATCGAACAACAGGCAGCAGGTGCTTGTTTTCACGATTTAAATCGACAAGGAGCCGCAATGCGGCAGTGTGTGGTGCTGTCAACTCGACAATTCGTGCCTGATCGGGACCGACCGCGAACAACTCGGGCAAGAGAACGTCAATATCGTCGATGCGCTCTTGCGCCGACTGGAATGCTTGGAATGACCAGAACGGAATAAAGCCATGAATTTCGACTGGCTGAGACGTGGGGCCCAGAGCTGGCGGGAATCGCGTGATCCGCGCGCCCGGGATTTCAACCCGAGCCTCCGGTGATATCTCGGGTGGCATCTGCGTGTCCCGGCGCGAGGGATCGTATTGCGTCGGTGCCATAGCCTCGGGCGGACCGGACAGTTCTGGTAGATTCACGTCAAAGAGGGACTTCGAGAAGGCAAACGCCCAGACAAGCACGAAAGCAATGAACGCGAAGAACAATACTGAAACGATCGTCAACCTGTGCGACGTCGGGTCGAAGAAGACCGGTCGCATCTTGGAACGTTCGTCGGTTTTAGTAAGTTTCTTCAAGATCACTCCGCTGAAGGCATGGATCCGGTGTTTCAGGGACGCTCATGAACTCTAAACACATCAAATCCAATGCAAATTGCTTTGAATCAAATTGCTGGGACGCCCCAGTGGTTAGCGTGGCAGAGGCGAAAGAACGAAAAGCGCCGGATTGGAGGGCACGCATGCACCAAAACTTGATATTCACGCGCCGCCGCTTCATGGGTTCAGCGCTTTCGAGTGCATCGCTCGGCCTCGCGATTACGCCCGAAATCGCGCGCTCGGCTGGATCGAAGCCAGTCATGGTCTTGTTGGATGACATCCCGCCGGAGGCCTCGGCCTCACAGTTGTTCTCTTTTCTTGATCCGATCTTGTCACTGAATATCGCAGTTGGCTGCCTCGTTCGACTCGACGGGCGGTCACAGCAGGCGCTGCAAAAAAATCCAGAGCTTTTGGCGCAGATGGTCAGACTGACGAATGACTATCCTGGTTTGGCACAATTGATCCCATATGCCCCAGCACTCGGTGCGCAGACCGAATATATGCAAATGCGCCTGGCAGGCGATGCCCAATCCGCCTGTTTGCGCCTCTTTGAACCTGTTCTGGGTGGCACCGATCCCAAGTCGTTGTTGACGATTGCCTCGGACTTGCCGGAAGGCGCGCTTCCAGTCATTGCTGGCATACGTTCGGCGGGGTTTCGCAGTATCTTGCTACTTCCCAAGGCCGCGTCGGCGTCGAGTGTCTGGTTGAATGCGGATGGAGTGCAGCAAGTCCAAGGCGGACTGCGTCTTCCGGTCGATTTGAGCAGGAGTGCAATTACCAATGCCGTCTTAGGCGAGATCAAGGCGGCTGACCCTGTGGTTATCATTGCGGGCTTTCCCAAGGGAGGCGACCTGAGTGATGACAGCTATTTCCAGAAAGGCGCCGCATTGGGCGACGGGGTGTCGCTGGCCTTGGCGGACGGCGGAGTTTTTCAGACTCTGCCTTCCGATCTCATGCTGAAGTCAGGCGACCGTTTCCAGCGCTACATTGTCCTTTGTGTCACCGATGCCGGGACGGATGGAGGATCGAATTCGCTGGTTGATGCGTTGGCAAAGAAGGGGCTGCCTTACAGCATACTCCGCAATCTGGATCGCAGACCTGATCAGAGTATGTCAGCGTCGGTCGGTGAGGATGCGTGCTGGCTGGTGGCTTCTGACAGCACGCAATCGCCGGTTGAGATACTTGATACTGTCTTTGCACGCACAAGTGATTCCATACTCCAGCCCGGCCAAACTGGGCTTGCTTGTGTCGCAATGGCAGGGACATTCAGTGCCAACAATGCAGAAGCGCTTCAAGGTCTCGATGCAATACTGAACCTCGCTTCGGGTGAAAATGGAGTCGTTGGAGTTGATGGGAACGGTATCTTGCGACTTCGTCCGCAAGTTACATTCGCCACCGGTCAGACAAGCCGGAAACTCGCTCTGCTTAACGGGGATAATTTCGAGCCGTTGCGCGATGCAATAGTTGTTTTGCAAGGCGATGCATTCCAAAGCGCGCGAGAGATTGAGGCCGCCGTCGCGGCTCTTACTTCCTTGAGTGCCAGGGAGGATACCATAGTCACAGAGATTTCTGGGTATGTTGAGGCCGTAACTGTTCGTGACCAAGCCGCTGAATTACTTAAAGCGGCAAAGCGTATCCCGACGACGTTGAATTCCAAGCCGTCAGAGATGGGTTCGACTGAAAATCTGATGCAGGACGCAAAGCTTGCCTGGTCTTATTTTGATCGGCTAACTGATCCGGGCACAGGCCTTGTTCCGGCGACCGCGTGGCTCGAGGATGGAGAGATTCTGAGCTACGATTTCGCGACGATGTGGGATACGGCCAGCGTTATATTGGCGACGGTCAGTGCGCACAGTCTCGGATTGATCGACAAAGACGAATTCGAATCAAGACTGATGCTTTTGTTGTTAAGCCTTGCGGATCAACCCTTTGCGGGCTTGAACCTTCCGGCTGGCATTTCTTCCACGACGGGCGGATCGCCGGGCGACAAGCGCTACGATGCAAGCGATACATCCCGGCTTCTGGCAGCCCTGAAGATACTTGATGCCTACTCGCCAGTGGATTTTTCGATTGAGCAGATCGTGTCTCGGTGGGATCTGGGAAAGACCCTGCGAGATGGTGTGCCGCAAACGGCTTCTGGTCTGCGTTTTCAAAGCGCATATCGCTCAAATTATGCAGGCTATGTAGGTCGAGGCTTCGAGCAGTGGGGATTTGAAGTTGCTTCGCCTTACAGCATGAGCACTGATCTGTCGGGATTTGATTCCCGGGTCGCCATTCTTCATACGGCTGCAAAGCTGGGGCCGATTGGAACGGAACCGCACCTGCTTGATGGCGTGGAGTTCGGGTTCTCAGACGCGGCATATGCGATGAGTGAGGCATTGTTTGCAGCCCAATATGTTGAATATCAAAAGACCGGGCAACTTGTCTGTGTGTCCGAAGCGCCGATCAACCGAGAGCCGTGGTTCATCTATCAGGGCTTTCAGTTGGGGGATGTTGAGGTGCCTTGGACGGTAGAGACACTGGACCCTTCGCCAAGGTTCACAACGCGTGGATTTCGTCGCGCTGTGTCAATGGTCAACTCCAAAGCGGCATATCTTTGGCATTTTGTAAGGCCAGGCGAGTACAGCTCACAGCTTGTCGATCACGTTCGCCAAAATGCCTCGATACCGTCACTGGGTTTCGCGCCTGGTGTACCTTCGGCACCACATGTGACCCGTCCATCATACAGCGACGTCAATACAAATGGTGTAATTCTTCAGGCGATTGCATTTGGGCTGAATGGCGCCAGACCCGCTATCGAGTGGCGAGCCTGACAAGCGGAGATGCAGTCGAAGCGGGCTCGAAGCAGGCGTTCGCTATGGACTTCATCAGTGACCAATGTGCGGATGAAGCAACTCGTTACCATAAAAAGGCGTCTCGGTCCGCTACGGGCGACGGTTTCAACTGATCGACGCAACACATGCATTGGAACCTAAAGGCGAAACACTCTAACGCATTTCCTTGGATTAAACACGGAACTCACCCCAAATCTGGCGCAAATTGGTCGAAATTTGCGATTCAGCCGCAAATCCGCCATTTAACTTTCTGTTAACTAGTTTTGAGGCCTGCTCCGATATCTGCGTGTTCTGCAGTCCAAACGGATCGGTCATCGTGTGTAAGTGGTGTTTGTAATGTTAAAATTAGCGAATGATCAAAATCGTTTTGCGCGCTGCTTCAAGCGGCATATTCCGGGGTCAAACATCCGCTTCACAAAAGACGAAAGCGGTTCGATCCTGATTTTCTCAATTTTTCTTTTCATGGTCACGATCCTGATCGGCGGTATGGCCGTGGATGTCATGTATCATGAACAACGCCGCGTTATGGTGCAAAACACGATGGACAGCGCCATTCTCCGAGCGTCCAGCCTCAATCAGGGAGTCGACGCCGAAAAGCTGGTTCTTGATTACGCTGAAAAAGCTGGCATTGATCCCGACACGGTCACGATCGTTCCATTTGAGTCGCGTTTGAACGGCGGCAAGGTAACGATGCGCCGGGTCAGCGCAAAGGCAGATGTGGACGTCAACACGTTCTTCATGAAGCTCATGGGTGTGAACCGACTTGAAGGCGAAGCCGGTGGCACAGCCACAGAAGGTGTGCAGAACGTCGAAATCTCGCTGATCGTCGATATTTCGGGCTCAATGGGCGACAACGACCGAATGAAGAACCTCAAGGTCGCCGCAAAAGACTTCATTCAAAAAGTCATGGTCGACAACAACACAGCCGGCACCACTTCGATGTCGATTGTGCCGTACAACGCGACTGTCGTCGTCGGCAACGATTTGCTCTCGCGCCTCGATGCGAATGGTACATTTGTCGATCTTGTCACTCCTGCCCCCTACACCGGTGCCATCACGACCTATGCAACCGAGCACAACTCATCGACCTGTGTGCGTTTTGAGGATGCTGACTTTGGCGACCGAGGCATTTCGGCGACGACCGATCTCACCCGCGTGTCACACTTTCGTGGTGGGTCAACTGATTACGAAAAGCCAAAGGCCCGACAGCGTTGGTGCAATGAAACGCGCTCGGAAATTCTGGTTCATTCAACGGTCGCACAGGATCTGAAAGACCACATCGACGGTATGACAACGGGTGGTTGGACCGGGATCGACAACGGCATGAAGTGGGGCGTCGCCCTTTTGGACCCTGATCTTGAGCCGGTTCTCAAAGGCATGGTGGATGACGAACTCCTGTCTGAAGAGGTGCGTGGCCGCCCTGGGGCCTACGACAAGGCTCAGACCAAGAAAGTCATCGTTCTGATGACGGATGGCGACAACACCATCCAGCGTGACCTTAAGTCCGAGTATAAGAACGGTCCTACCCGAATTTGGTATTCCGAGGACAGCACGACCGGTTTCGATGCCGTGCTGAACCGGGATCGCACCGAATTTGACGGCTATTTCGTCCTGATGCCAAACAACTCAACATCCGAACGCTGGTTCGTGCCGGGTGATCCGACAACCTCTGACGACGATGTCTATATGGCTGAAGGCGCTCTGCCGACGGATGCACAGCAGATGGATTACCGTGCGGTCTATGACCGTTTCGCCGTCGAAGATGCGGCAACCTTCTTCTTTGAGGCCTCAGATACTGCAGCCTATGACGCGCATATGGAGGCCGTCGAACAGACCGAAGGATACGGCCAGATCGACACACGCCTGCAAAAGATCTGCGATGAAGCGAACACGAATGAAGATATCGAGGTCTATGCGATTGGCTTCGAAGCCCCGCAGGCCGGCCTTGACGCCATGAAGGGCTGCGCAAGCTCAATCGGCTACTACTATGATGTTGACGGAAAAGGCATTTCCAAAGCCTTCGACTCGATCGCAGGTCAGATCGCCCAGCTGAGGTTGACGCAATGATACGCACACTTAGGAACACGCTCTATCGGTTTAAGAACGGCCAAGACGGCAACGCTACAATCGAGTTCGTGGTCTTCTTTCCGGCCCTGATGGCGCTTTTTCTGATGGGTTTTGAGTCCGGCTATTACATGCTGCGAAACGTGATGCTTGAGCGCTCGGTTGATATTTCGATCCGCGACGTGCGTCTCAGCAACAATTCCCTTCCGGATTTTGACAAGCTGAAGAAGAACATCTGCAAAAACGCGCGCATCCTTGCCGATTGCGAGGGCTCAATCCAGATTGAGCTTCAGCCCGTCGACACAAAGCCCGGCGAGGTCGCCAAACTTCGTTCCGCAACACTCTGCCGCGACATGACATCAAAAGAAAATCCCTTGGATTTCACGACCTACGACATCGGCACGCAGAACCAGATGATGCTGGTCCGCGTCTGCGCTCTGTCCAAGCCGCTGTTTCCCTCAACGCGCTACAGCGCCGGGATGGTGCAGGACACGCGCGGCAACTACGCGATCGTTGCCACCGCCGCCTTCGTTACCGAACCCGGTGCACGTGCCGTCAAAGTCAAAGATACAACGTCGGGAGCAGAGGAATGAGACGCAGTTTAAAAACATTCCTGCGCAGCGAAACCGGAAGTCAGTCAGTCGAAGCGGTTTTTGCGTTTCCGCTGGTCGCCCTTTCAATTGTCATGACCCTGACATTCTGGGATGGCTTTCATACCAAGACCGTAAGCCAGCGTGCGACTTATACGATTGCCGATATGCTTTCGCGCGAAAAGCAGGCGATTGACGCGGATTATCTGACGGCCATGCACGAGCTTTACGGCTTTGTGTCCAACGAAGAATCCGGCACGGCGCTGCGCGTCAGCGTGGTCGAGTTCTTTGTCGATCCCGACACCGACGAAGAGACGCTGTCACTTAAGTGGTCCGAAGGTGTTGGTGGGCCGAACGGCTTTGACGACATCAACCAGCTCGAGGCACGTGTGCCCCTGATGGCATCTGGTGATCAGTTGATTATCGTTGAGAGCTTTCAGGACTGGAGCCCGCACTTCAACGTCGGACTGGGCGCGATGCGATTCTCGGATATCGCGATCACCCGCCCCCGCTTTGCGCCCAAGCTGATCTGGGACGACGGCACGCTGGAGGTCGAAACCTCAAGCTGACCGCAACTGACGGCGTCTGTCTTGAAGATACGGGCGCAGAAGGGTCATCACATCGACCTTTGCGCCAAGTCTTGCGGCCATAAGAAACACACCGCCGAATTTGCGTTGCAAAAGCAGGACATCAATCGGCAATGGCGGCGGCACGAAACCGTCTTCTGCAAGCGCTGTGCCTTTGGCCTGCATCGCGCGTGACAATTCAGGGTCAGAGAAATCAAAACGCTCCGACTTGCTCAGTGCTCCAAACACGGTGCGGATCATATCGACAATCTGAGCGCGGTGGCTCAGTTTGGTATCCGACGCCACAAACCCGATCTCCCCGACAATCCCATCAATGGCGTCGTGATCGTCCTCAATACCTGCCAGCATCAGGCGCGCGTATTGGTCAATTACAACCGGTCCGAATGTGCGCGTCGCACCAAAGTCGAGAAGAACGATCTTGTCCGCCTCCGCGTCATAAAAATAGTTCGCGAAATTCGGGTCGGTTTGCATCATGCCGAAAGCAAAAAGCTCCCGAAGGGTCAAATCGATCAGGTCACGCGCGATCTTGTCGCGCACCCCCTGAGGTGCGTGTCGCGCGTCTTCAATCGGCGTGCCTGAGACGTAACTCATCGCCAGAATGCCCGGCGTGGTCCAACGCGCATCCAGTTTGGGCACCACAAACCGCGTATCTGCTTCCAGCAAGGTCCCGAAGCGCGACAGGTGTTCGCCTTCGCGCTGATAGTCGGTTTCCTCGTGGAGTTGCTTGCGCGCCTCTTCAAGATAAGGCGCCAGATCAAACCCGCTGGGCAACAGCCCTGACATCCGCATCAGCATACCGACATTCGCCACGTCGCTGTCGATGCTTTCGGCCACGCCGGGGTATTGCACCTTGATCGCCAGCTCTTCGCCGCTTTTCAGACGCGCACGATGCACCTGCCCGATTGAGGCCGCCGCAATAGGGCGCACGTCAAAGCGTTCAAATGAACGCAGCCAGTTTTCCGGCCAATGCGCGTTCAGCACTTTTTTCAACTGCGCCGGCGGCATAAAATGCGCGTCATCCCTCAGCCGGGCCATGATCTGGGGTAACTCCGGCGGCAAAACATCGCCCGTGTCCATCGACATCAACTGACCGATCTTCATCGCCGCGCCACGCATCTTGGCAAGCTGATCCGCGACCCGAGTGATATTGCCCGGCGTCAGCAACAGATCCCGCATCGCTGGCCGCTGCCCCTGCCCTAGCTGAGCGATCCCGTTGACCGCCATATTCCCGGCAATGCCAGCCGTCATCGAGCCAAGACGCCCGAACCGGGTAAACCGACCGGTCGGAACCGCTAAAGCGCGTGCATCTGAAGGTTTCTTGTCCATACCGGTGATCTAGTGCGCACCGTCGGACCTACAACACCAGACCCTAGTGGCCCACATCGTCATCATCCTGATCGTCAGGCAACCCCTTGAAGCCGCGCGCCACGACGAATTTTTCGGAACTGTCCGCACGCGATGCAGGCGGCTTCACATTGGCCACCGACTTGAAGCGCTGCTTCAAGAGCTTCTGCAGACTGCCCTCTGCCCCACCCGCCAGGACCTTGGCAACAAACGTCCCGCCGGGCTCCAACACATCAAACGCAAGCTCTGCTGCTGCTTCGCAAAGGGCGACGATCCGCAAGTGATCCGTCTGCTTATGTCCCGAAGACGACGCCGCCATATCCGACATGACCACATCGGCCCGACCACCAAGCCAGTCCTTCACCTTGTCGTCCGCCCCGTCCGACATGAAGTCCAGCACATGGATTTCCGCACCGGGGATAGGCTCAACCTCCTGCAGATCAACACCCAGAACGCGGCCGACCTTCTTGGATGTCCGGTCTCCCAGCGCGTTCACCCGACGCACAGCCACCTGACACCACCCCCCCGGCGCGCAGCCAAGATCAACCACCCGCGCTCCCGGGACCAAAAAGCGATATTTCTCATCCAGCTCAAGGATCTTGAACGCTGCACGCCCCCGATAACCCTCGGCCTGCGCGCGACGGACATAGGGATCGTTCAACTGTCGCTCAAGCCAAAGCGTCGAGCTGAGCTTGCGCCCTCGCGCAGACTTCACTTTCACGCGCAAATCCCGCGCACCGCGACCGCTGGTTTTCTTTTCCATCTGACTGTCTCCTGACCCGGGTTCGATAGCCCGCGCGCGGCAAGCTCGCAAGTCAAGCACCGCTGATAGTTCATAACACAACCCGACTTGCTAGAGTGGGCCAACAGATTCGCGCTGATCATAGCCGGTCTTTTTGAAAGGACGATTGCTTGACGTTAAAGAGTATTCCCGTAATCGCAGCACTCTCCCTGCTTACACTTGCCGCCTGTGCTTCGCTCAGCGAAGAGACGTGCCGCGCCGGCGACTGGGAGCAGATCGGCTTTCAGGACGGCACGCGCGGCGCCGGCCCCGATGAGATCTTCCGCCACGC
>JABDQU010000037.1 GCA_013042105.1 Boseongicola sp. | reverse complement strand
GGGCCTTCGAATTTCCAATCGAGTGCGAAAGGCACATTTTCCTGAGCGGAGGCCAGCGTGGCAGCAAAAATGCCTGCACTGGCCAGAATGGCACGGGTGAACATGGGCAGCATCCTCCTTGTTTGATGGTGTTTCCTGAAACCGAACACCTTGTCTCTTTCGCCTGTGGCGAAGGCCAGCCCCTTTGTGGCGCTGTGCAACGCAACACCTAGCATTGCCAGTTTTTTTGGCAATGTCGAAGGCGCTGCAACAAAATTGAGCAAAAAGGGGCGGCCTGTGCCGCCCCGCCGCTTGTCAGGTCAGAGGTTCAGCCGGAATAGCGCAAAGCCGTCCGCCCCGTCGCCCGCGGGAGTCACGTCGACGCTCTTCAGATCATCGACATAGTCAGCCGCTTTTGGTCCGGTTTCGAACACGACGGAGGTGTCGGGCAACGGCGCAAAGGTCCAGTTTGCATCGGCGCTCGGCTGGATCGTTCCTTGTTCGACGATATAGCGCACAATCACGTCACGGTTCGTGTCTGGTGCCTCGAAGATCACCGTCGAACCATCGGCGCCTGGGAAATCCCCACCGCCGCTTGCGCGATAGTTGTTTGTCGCCACGACAAACTCCATGTCGTCCGTGACCGGCTGACCGTTGTAGGCGAGGTTTTTGATCCGGTTCGCGTCCGGGTTCTCCAACTCGCCTTTCGGCCCGTATTTCGATGGCTGGCTAAGGTCGATCTCATAGGTCACGCCATCCATCACATCGAAGTTGTAGGATGGGAAAGCCGGATTGAGCAGCGCGGTGCCGTCCGTGCCGGGTTCAACCTGATTGAACATGCCCGCCGAGCGTTCCAGCCAGTCTTTGACCTCGGCACCGCTGATCCGCACCGCGCGCACCGTGTTGGGGTAGAGATAAAGGTCCGCGACGTTCTTAATCGCCACATCCCCTGCCGGCACATCGGTGTAATATTCCGGACCACCGCGTCCACCCGCTTTGAAAGGGGCGGCGGCGGACAGGATCGGAAGGCCCTCGTGTTCGGTGCCTTTCATCATCTCCTCAATATACCACTTCTGAGCGATTGAGACGATTTGCACAGACGGATCGTCCGCCACCAAAGCAAAGTAGCTGTGGAGCGGAGCGGCCGTCTTGCCAACCGCACGACGCACATAGGCGAGCGTTTCAGCGTGGTCGTCTTTTGTCGCTTCCAGCACCTCTGGCTGGCTTTCTACCAGGGCAGTAATCGAGCGATCCTCGTTGCGCTTGCTGATAGGGCGGGTCGCACTTTCGTGGCTGACCACGCGCCATGCGCCACCTTCGTTTTCAAGCAAGAGATCAATCACGCCAAGGTGCGATCCCCAGAAGCCGCCCATAACAGCGGGTTTGCCATGCAGCGTGCCTTTCTCAGGGTCTACGGCGGACGTGGTCTCATAACGTGGACCGGGGAAGACGAGGTGGTGATGCCCCGTCATAATAGCATCAATCCCCTCAACGGCCGCCAGCGGAACACTGGCGTTCTCCAGCATCTCGCCTTCTTCCGGACCAATACCCGAATGACTGAGTGCGATAATGATATCCGCCCCGGCCTCTTTCATCTGCGGCACAAAGGCCTCCGCGGTTGCGACGATGTCGCGGACCTCGACGTTGCCTTCCAGATGCTTGCGATCCCAGTTCATGATCTGTGGAGGGGTAAAGCCAATGATTCCGACCTTCAGCGCATGCTCGTTCCCCGAACCATCAACCACCATTCGGTCAAGGATCACATAGGGCTGGAAAAGCGTGGTGTCGTCGCGCGGGCCAGCGCCCTGCGCGGTCGCGACATTTGCCAGCACGAACGGGAAATTCGACCCGGCTGTCGAATTCATCAGAAACTCAAGCCCATAGTTAAACTCGTGGTTGCCGATGGTCGCCGCGTCAAAGCCGACCACGTTCATCGCCTCGATGATCGGGTGCATATCACCCGGCTTCATACCGCGTTCGTAGGCGATATAGTCACCCATCGGATTGCCCTGAATGAGGTCGCCATTGTCGAGCAACATCGAATTCGATGCCTCCGCCCGGATATCGGCGATATGGGCGGCTGTGCGCGCCAGACCAACGGTATCAACTGCACGGTCACCGTAATAGTCGTAAGGCCACACGTGCACATGAAGGTCAGTGGTCTCCATGATGCGCAAGTGCGCTTGCCCGGCCGAGGCATGCGCCGAAAACGGATGAAGCGCGATCAGTGACGCACCAGCAGTTGTGGATAAAAACGTACGCCGGCTCATGGCCGGTCCTTTAAGACGAGACATTTCAGGCTCCCTGTTTTTGATATTTTATCTTCTGATGGGACCATGAAAGTGCCGAGACGCCAAATCTATTCTTTGGCCGCTCACGCTACAGATCGGCGGGTTTTGCGCAAGTTACTGTTTTAGGGGAGGGTTTCGGCGTTTGCCAATCGTCGGATCGCATGTCACATCGTCTTTCAAATCGGGGAAAAAATCGATGAAACATGCAGAATCAGTAATGTTTGGCGGTTCTGGCCTGGACCGTGCCGCTCACCTTCGAGGGGCGGACGAAGAGCTTGCGAAGCTTCTTCAGAAAGACGGCACGGGGGTTTTGGCAATCTGGCGCGGCAAGCCGCTTCTCAATTTGAAAACGCGCGCGCCGCACTGGCTTGCGCCGGATCACCCGGTTCTTGATGCGGCCGACGAAAGCCCGATCTTTCTGGGGATAGACGATGGCGCCGCACGCTTTGCCCGCGATATTTCCGGCTGGGACCCCGAACAGGTGCCCGACACGCTGGGCGCATTCCACGATCCGTCCGAACAAGGTCACCCCGACCTCCCAGGTACGCTGGCTTTCTGCGAGTTGCGTGCAAATATGTCGGCCCTGTCTCCACGCCAAGCGGAACTTGTCGCAATGTCGAAGGCCGTTCTCAGCTGGCACGAGATCCACGGCTTCTGTGCGCGCTGTGGTGCAAAAAGCGTAATCTCCCAAGCTGGTTGGCAACGCGATTGTCCGTCGTGCAAAGCGCACCATTTTCCCCGCAATGACCCTGTTGTGATAATGCTGATCCTGCACGGTAACTCGGTGCTTATGGGGCGCTCGCCCGGTTGGCCTGAGGGGATGTATTCGCTCTTGGCCGGTTTCGTTGAAGCAGGTGAAACCATCGAAGGGGCGGTGCGCCGCGAGACGTTCGAAGAATCCGGGATCAAAGTAGGCGAGGTCAGCTATTTGTCATCGCAGCCCTGGCCCTTCCCGTCTTCACTGATGTTCGGCTGTCTCGGCGTCGCCGAGAGCAAGGACATCACGGTCGACCCTGAAGAACTGGAAGATGCGGTATGGGTCACGCGCGAGGAGATGGCCCTTTCACTGGTCGAGGAGAATCCAAAGATGAAACCAGCCCGCAAGGGGTCCATTGCGCGGTTTTTAATCGAGAACTGGCTTGCCGACACGCTTGATTAAGGCCAGATATCGATCATGAAACTTGCAAGTCAGAGGATCGTCGAAGCCCCGATTGCGGATGTTTACGCGGCCGTGATGGACTTTCAGGTGTTCGAAGACATGCTCTCGGCGCGGGGCGCGCAGATCGAACGCCGGGGTCCCCTTTTTCCACCTGAACCCGGTGCGCAATGGGTGGCGCGCTTCAAATGGCACGACCGCGCCTATGACGTTCAGGCCGAGCTTGTCTCGGTCGATCCAGGCTCTGGATACGCAATCGACAGCCACGGAAACGGTATCACATGCATGGCGGTGGTCGACCTTCAGCAGGCCTCGGTCACGGAAACCAAACTGTTCATATCGTTCGACTTCGGAGCAACAAGCTTTTCATCAAAGCTTCTGTTGCAAACGCTGCGCCTGACCGGCCCATCGCTTAACCGACGGCTGGACAAGCGAGTTGAAACATTCGCCGCCAAACTCGCAAGACGCGCCTAGCGCCCAAGCTTCGCGTGAACTTCGTCCAGATCAATCTGACCCTTTGGCATTTTATTCGCCGGGTTCTCGAAATCATATTTGAAGAGACGAAAATCCTTTTTGTAAATCTCGTAGACAAGATGCATCGACAGATCGTCGAAGAACTCCTCAACCGGATGCGCCCGCTTCGGCCCGTGACCGGCGCTTTCGTTGAAGCGGGGAATCTCGCTCAGATCAATCGCGTGAGGTAGATCGGTTGCGTCCAGCACCGATTGCATGCCCTCGTTGAAATTCTCGGTCCAGAAGATACGATCATAGCGCCCGCCGTTCAGAATGAACGTCGAGATATGCCCCGATTGCGCGGACCAGTGAATATCCGGGTCCATCGGCTTGCGAAATCGGATCGTGTCACGGGCAAACAGCAGAAACCGCCGGAACATCTCGATCTGATCAAAGTCGCCTTCAACGTTGATCCCGTATTTCTGCGAAAGCTGCGGCAGAAGGTTACCCCGATACCGCTGCCCGTTGCGTTGGATGCCCGCGATCTTGTCAAAGAATGACGACAAAATCCGCGTGTAAGGGTTTCGCACACAGGTAAACGCCAGGCTTTTGTGATTGCGCACATTGGCGGTGATCTTGGGTTGGCTGTCGTCCAGCGCCCATTTGTGCAGCCCCTCGCGCGCGTCATGAATATCGCCGTCAAAGAACTGCCCGTGATCGGTGAAATACATGATCTGACCAATGGTCGAGCAGGCGCACTTGGGCACGACGCGATAGACCATGCTCTCGCTCGTTGTCATCCATGTGCCGGGAAAGCCCATAATCTGCGCACCATTCCTGTGCCGCGCCAAAAATTTCGCAGCTTTTTTTGCACACAAGCAAAAAACCAAGGGTTCTTCAATGGGACGCCTTCCGCTACAAGTCGTTCAAATCAAGAAACAGGCGAGGACAGACACAAAGATGGCGACGATTGCCTTTATCCTTTTGTGTCACAAAGACCAGGAGGCGATCACAGCGCAGGCTGAACGCCTGACGGCTGCGGGGGACAAAGTGTCGATCCATTTCGACGCCCGCGCACCGCACTCCGAATATGATGCGCTGCACAGGTCCCTTGAGGGCAACCCAAACGTCGCTTTTGCGAAAAATCGCGTGAAGTGCGGCTGGGGCGAATGGAGTCTCGTTGCCGCCACACTCAGCGCGGTGCGCACAGCTTACGAGACCTTTCCGGAGGCTACGCATTTTTATCTACTTTCCGGCGATTGCATGCCGATCAAAAGCGCCGAATACATCCACAATTATCTGGATAACCGGACGGTCGATATCATTGAAAGCTTTGATTTTTTTGAGAGTGACTGGATCAAGACCGGATTTCGCGACGAACGCCTGATATACCGCCACATTTTCAACGAACGCACCCAACCCAAGCGCTATTACGCCACTATAAGGCTCCAGCAAACCCTCGGTCTGAAACGCGCGGTGCCGTCGGATTTGCGCATGATGATCGGCTCGCAGTGGTGGTGCCTCAGACGTCAGTCCATCGACAAGATCCTGCAGTTCATCGACCAACGCAAAGGTGTCGAACGGTTCTTTCGCACCACGTGGATCCCAGACGAGACGTTCTTTCAGACATTGGTGCGCCACCTTGTCCCGGAAGTTGAAATCGACTGTCGCACCCCGACGTTTCTGATGTTTTCCGACTATGGAATGCCAGTGACATTCTACAACGACCATTTCGACCTGCTCTTGGCGCAGGATTACCTCTTTGCGCGGAAAATCAGCGCCGAGGCAGATGAGCTAAAGTCGAAACTGGGGGCCGTTTACGCCGAAACGGATCGCCCTTTCAGCATTTCGGACGAAGGGCGGCGTCTGCACGGGTTCCTCACCGGGCGTGGGCGGATCGGACAGCGGTTTGCGCCCCGGTTCTGGGAAAAGGACGCCACCATCGGTCGCGAGCGCACCCTGATGCTTGTGACGTGCAAGAAATGGCATGTCGCCAAACGTCTTCTGGATCGTGTTGGTGTCGCAACCAATGTGCCGGCCATCGAATTCCTGTTCGACGAGGAAGCGACCCCTTTGCCGGACCTTGGTGGTATCGAAAAAACCCTTGAAAAGCGCTCGCGCCATCGCCGTGCGATGGTGCGTTTGTTGTTTGATTATTATGAAACCGATCGCATGATCCTCTGTCTTGATCCATCCCGCCTGCATCTGCTGCGAGATTTCTTTTCCGACCGTTGCGAAACGCGGCTTTTGGAAATCGATTGCCACTACAGTGACGATTATCTCCAAGGTCATGCCCGCCGCGTTGGCCTCGCCAGCGACACGACAACCGACACCAATTTTGCCGCGCTGCTACCGTCACTGCGCAACGATCTCACCCGCGAGATCGAAGCAATCCGTGACGAGAAATTCCCCGAGTTCTACCGCATCAGGGAGAATGCGGCACCCGAAGAGAACGCAAGTCCGCTTGCCAATTTCCTTGGCATCGAGCACGAAAAGGCGCTCGACATTGCCCGCACCGATTATCTGTTTGCAGACTGAGGACCGCCATGACCTACGCCTATGATGATACCAATATTTTCGCGATGATCTTGCGCGGCGAGATCCCGAATTCGACCGTGGTCGAAACCGATCACAGTCTTGCATTTCGCGATATCCACCCACAGGCCCCGGTGCATGTGCTGCTTATTCCCAAAGGAAAATACGTCACAATCGACGATTTTGCTGCCAATGCCAGCGCTGAAGAAACAGCCGATTTCTGGACGACATTCGCGGGTATCATTGAAAGCGAAGGGCTGCGCGAGAAGGGTTTTCGCGTGGTTTCGAACGCGGGCGAGCATGGCTTGCAGGAGGTCCCGCATTTCCACCTGCACATTCTGGGCGGCGAAGTCCTGGGACCGATCCTTGCGCGTTAGGAAAGGTTAAAAGACCGCCTGTTCGCGCAAATCCACCGTCTCGCGCCCGGCAACGACATCGGCGTAATAGTCGAACAAACGCTCCGATCCAAATTCAGGTGTGGCGTCGGCGTCGTATGCGCCCGCTTTGGCGTCATAAAGCAACATCGATTCCGTGGCATAGTATCTCCCGATCCTCGCCAAATCCGCTTTCAGTCGCAGGCCGGGTTTGACCAACCCCGCCAGTTTCAACCCGCCCGCGATCACATCGAGCAGTGCCACAGGAACCTTGCGGAATTTCTCGGGCTGTCCGGTTAGCCGGAACATCTCGCGCCCCATATCCAATGGCGTCAAAGCAGGCCCCGGCCCACCAATCGGCAGGATGCGGTTTCGACGCTTCGGGGCATCAATACATCCGGCAATAAAGGCGCCCAGATCCCGGTCGCTGATGGGTTTGCAGGCGGTCAGTTCGCCATCGCCGAACATCAGATACGGCTTGCCCGCCTTCACCCGCGCAATCTGCCCGGACAAGGATTTGAAGAAGGCCGTGGGGCGCACAATCGACCAATCCAAACCCGAGGAGACTAGCTTTTCCTCAAACGCCAATTTGGCATGCTGAAACGCCAAAAGCGGTTTTTGCACACAAATCGCGGACAGCAGGACGAAATGCCCGACCCCCGCAGCTTTTGCCTGTTCCAGCACCGCAACATTCGCGTCATGGTCAATCGCCCAGGCGTCTGCAGGGGCACCCGTGCGCGACGCGATACAGGACACCACAACATCAAAGGCCTCTCCGGCGAAACCATAGTCGCGCAAAGATGCGGCATCGGTGATATTGGCGAAATGCAAACGCGCACCCGGCGCGACGGTGTCGGTGCTTTCGGGGCGCACCAGACAGGTGACATGGTGACCGGCTTCGATCAGGGCGATTGCCACGGCCCGCCCGGCAGTCCCGGTGGCGCCTGTCACAAGGACTCGTTTGGGAAGCGGGCCTTTGCGAGCGAGCGGGTCTTTCACGACGGTCTCCTGCGGGGGTTGCGCTAGATCGGGCGTTCAAAGGCCATAAGAATGCCATCGAGACCGCTGGGCACTTTATACCATACCGGAATCTCTGAAAATCCCATGGACGTATAAAGGGAAATAGCCTCAACCAGCGGTTTCCCGGTTTCCAGACGAATTTTAGTATGTCCCATGGCACGGGCATCGTCGATCAACTGCTCACACAGGCGGCGACCCAGACTGTGTCCGCGCGCTCTTTCCTCAACAAAGAGCCGGTACATCTCGGCAAGGCCGGTGGAGTGTGTCGACAGCATCCCGCAGCCGACAACGTCACCGTTCAATGTCGCAACCAGTATCGCGCCGGTCGGCCGGGCGTGCACTGTTTCCAGCGTGGCAATGAAATCCTCAAAAGCGTCGGCGGGGTAATAGGCTTCAACGGCGGCGGCGCGATCTCCGGTGCGTTCAAGAAGCAGGCTGCGGTATTGGCGACAAATGTCGCGCACTTTTTCCATGTCTGCGGCAGATGCGTGTCTGATGCCTGTCGTGATAGCCATTTGGTGCCGTTCAAGAGGAATGGTGTCTTTTAACAGTCTGGCCTATTGAATGCGCCTGCGCCATCTTTAAGATGGATGTCTGCGCTGAACTGAATTTTTGCGAGATCAAGCCCATGTCAGAGACCCCTTCGAACCTCACGCCGCCTGAAACCGAAACGGTCACACAGACCCGAATTTCCTGCGATGGCGGTGAAAGCGCGCTCGGGCACCCGCGCGTCTGGCTGCAGATTGACCCGAAAAAAGGGTGGGTCGAATGTGGCTACTGTGACAAGCGGTTTATCCTCGCTGACGACTAACGCAGGGTGAAGCCGCGCAATGCGGCAATCATCAAAAACACAATCCCTGCCGCGAAGGGAAGGGTGATAAACCAGGCGTAATAATTGCCGGGACTGTTGTAATGCGTGTAGTGCATGTAGATACCGCCCCCAATCCCAAACAGCGCAATGCAGCCTCCAAGGATGCCAATGTTCGTCAGCATGGCGTGCCGTTTTACTGGCAGTCCGGTCAGGCCCGAAACGGCGACTGCCCCCAGTCTGGTGGCTGTGCCAAACCAGTCAAAACTGCCAAAAAAAAAGCGCGAAAAGGTGAATGAAGCCAATGAAGGCAACCATCAAGCGGACCAAAATGCTGACGACCAAGCCAAAACCTTTCATATACCGCCCAATTCGGCTGCCATTTGTTTCCTCAAACTGGGGAGACAACCCTCGCGTGCTGATTTTGCGCCAGAGATCGCCTTGACTTCCCGGTGTCTGGCCGGAAGTCTATGTCATCAACAATAAAATGTCAGGGAGACATACACATGGCAGTACGCCACCTTTTGATTGCAGCCTCGGCACTGGCTATCGTCGCCAGTTCCGCTTCTGCAGAAACCCTGCGCTGGGCCCGTGCGGGCGATGCGCTGACGCTCGATCCGCATGCGCAGAACGAGGGTCCAACCCACACCGTGCGTCACCAGATGTACGAACCTCTCATCATCCGCGACACATCCGGCGCGTTCGAGCCTGCGCTCGCAACCGACTGGGCGCCGTCCGCTGACGATCCGAACGTCTGGGTTTTCAACCTGCGTCAGGGCGTGAAATTCCACGACGGCGCTGACTTCACCTCTGAAGACGTCGTGTTCAGCTTTGAGCGCGCCAAGCAGCCAAACTCCGATATGAAAGAGCTTATCGGCTCGATCACCGAAGTGCGTGCTGTTGGTGACTATCAGGTCGAGATCGTCACAAGCGGTCCAAACCCAATTCTTCCGTCAAACCTCACCAACCTGTTCATGATGGACAAAGGCTGGTCCGAAGCCAACAACACGGTCAACGTGCAGGACTTCGAGGGCGGTGAGCTGACATATGCCACGACCAACGCCAACGGCACTGGTCCATACGTTCTGACAAGCCGTGAGCCGGACGTGCGCACCGTGATGACCCGGAACGAAAACTACTGGGGCCGTGATCAGTTCCCGCTGGAAGTGTCCGAGATCATCTACACACCGATCCAGAACGCGGCGACCCGCGTGGCGGCCCTTTTGTCAGGTGAAGTCGACTTCCTTCAGGACATGCCGGTTCAGGACCTTGAGCGCGTGAACAGCGTTGACGGTCTTGTCGTCAAGAAAGCCCCGCAGAACCGCGTGATTTTCTTTGGCATGAACCAGGGCGCCGATGACATCGAAGCCGACAACATCGACGGTAAGAACCCACTGGCAGATGCCCGTGTTCGCAAAGCCATGTCGATGGCGATCAACCGCGATGCGATCCAGCAGGTCGTCATGCGTGATCAGTCGATCCCGGCTGGCATGATCGCACCGCCGTTCGTGAACGGATGGACCGCCGAGATGGACGCCGAAAGCTCGACGGACATTGATGCTGCAAAAGCACTTATGGCTGAAGCCGGATACGGTGATGGCTTCTCGATCCGTCTGGATTGCCCGAACGACCGCTACATCAACGATGAAGCAATCTGTCAGGCGGCTGTTGGTATGCTCGCGCAGATTGGCGTGACGGTGAACCTCGACGCCAAACCAAAAGCACAGCACTTCCCGCTCATCACCGACGGAAAGACTGACTTCTACATGCTGGGCTGGGGTGTTCCGACCTACGATTCCGAATATATCTTCAACTTCCTCGTCCACGGACGTGAAAGCGATATCGGAACCTGGAACGGCACCGGTTTTGACAACGACGAGCTTGACGCGAAAATCAAGTCGCTGGCGTCAAACACGGACCTCGCGGCACGTAATCAGGATATCGCAGACATCTGGCGTGTTGTTCAGGACGAGACACTCTACATCCCGATCCACCACCAAGTTCTGAACTGGGGAATGGCTGACGGTGTCGGTATCGAAGTCGATCCAGAAGATCAGCCGAAGGTAAAATACTTCACCATGAACTAAAAAAAGTGGGCAGGCGCATCACTCTGCGCCTGCCTCTTGCAACCCAACTTTCACAGTAAATGCCGGGCATTTGTGTCTTTTTGCCCAAAAAGCTCCATATCGTTACCAAACAATAACGAACGACCAATTTGAGGTGCGACTATCCGAGGGACAGAATGTGGGGTGAATTACAATGCGCGAAGGTCTGATCAAGTCTGGTCCTGCCAAATTCGATTTGGGTGACCTTGGCCTCCTCGGCGGCACGACCGAGCGAGAGCTGGACATTATCACGCGAAACGCAGCTACTCTGCTGCAAGGTTCTGCGTCACTGTTTTGCCTGCTCGATGAACCACGCGCTTCGGTTTTTGTGCGCAGTGGCCATTTCCCGCGTGGCGATGTTGCGCTGCCACAGAAATACCCTTTGAGCCGCTCCTTATTTGCACGTTTTATTGAGCGAAATCAAAGTGTTCGAGTTACAAGTCTTGCAGAATTGCATGAATTTGGCGACACCTTCGAGCCGTCAGCCATGCCGTTCAAAAGCGCCTTGTCCGAACCGGTCTACGGCCCCGCAATGGAACCCATCGGATGCCTTGTCGTGATGTGCAACCTGCCCCGAAAATGGGCCGAGCTGGAACGGATTGAGTTGCGAGATCAGGCGCTTTTGTTGTCGCGTCATGTCTTGCTGCGGGCATCGCTGGAAACGCTCAAGCGGTTGTGTCGCGAGCGGGAAGCGTTGGCGCAGGTCAATCGATACCGGAACTAGACTGTCCATTCTCACGTTTCCTTGAGTTCTCTGTTGCGCCGCCTACCTTCGGGGTAGGACAGGTTGTCACATGCAGCGCAGAAACTGCAGTTCTCCGGGAGACTACTCATGATACGACTACTTACCACAGCCGCAGCGCTCGCCATTGTGGCAGCCCCACTCTCTGCGGCCGAATTCCGCTGGGCGGGCAAGACCGACCCTCAAACAATGGACCCACACGCCGTCAGCTCTGCGCCGGTTCTGGGATTTCTGAACAACGTCTATGACGGCCTTGTGCGCATGTCGAAAGACATGACACTTGAGCCATCCCTCGCGACGTCCTGGGAGCCAATCGGCGAAGGCGAAGGCTGGCGCTTTATGTTGCGCGAAGGCGTTACCTTCCACGACGGCTCGGCATTCGACGCGGAAGACGTCATGTTCTCCTACGAACGTGCCTCGAGCGAATCCGCCGACGTGCGCAGTTGGTTTGCCTCTGTGACGGACGTGAAAGTCGTCGATGACTTTACGGTCGAGATGTATACCTCCGCGCCAAACCCTCTGTTCCCGGCTTCCATCGCGAACTGGATGATGATGGATAAGGGGTGGTCCGAGGCAAACGACGCTGCGCGCCCGGACAAGGAATCCGGCAACTACGCGACGTTGAACGTCAACGGCACGGGTGCTTTCCGCGTGGAAGACCGCCAGCCGGGTCTTTCGACAACTTTGGTGCCAAACGAAAACTTCTGGGATGACGTTGAGCACAATATCACGTCCGCCACGTTCACGCCGATCCAGAATTCGGCCACTGCGGTTGCCGCATTGTTGTCCGGCGATGTGGATTTCGTCGAGCCGGTGCCTATTCAGGATGCCGCCCGCCTGGAAGCCAGCGACGGCATCAACATCATTCGCGGCATTGAAACGCGTGTCTTGATGCTTGGCTTTGCCCATCAGGCCGAAACGCTGAAATACGGCGCAAGTGCAGGCGAACCCAATCCTTTCAAGGACGTTCGTGTGCGCGAAGCGGTGGCCAAGGCGATTAACGTGGACGCCATCCTGCAGACGATCTGGCGCGGAAACGCGCAGGCCGCCAGTCAGCTGGTGACACCGGCAATGAGCGGGTATTCTGATGCGAACGATGCGCGTCCGGCCTTTGACGTTGAGGGCGCGAAGGCGCTTTTGGCAGAAGCGGGTTACGCGGATGGTTTCGGTTTCGGTCTGAAATGCCCGAACGATCGCTATCCGAATGACGAGTCGGTTTGTCAGGCAATCACGGCGATGCTGGCGCAGATCGGGATCGAGGTAGAGCTGGATGCGATGCCGGTGTCGAACTATTGGCCCGAACTTCGCGAAGATAACTTCGATATGTATCTTCTTGGCTGGTCGCCCGG
Source organism: Boseongicola sp. (assembly GCA_013042105.1). Taxonomy (GTDB): domain Bacteria; phylum Pseudomonadota; class Alphaproteobacteria; order Rhodobacterales; family Rhodobacteraceae; genus Boseongicola. The sequence continues at coordinate 17,773 of JABDQU010000037.1, read as the reverse complement.
TGGATCAATGGACCACGAACACCCGCTGCGCTTCCTGGCCTCGACACCGAATTCGGAAAAGCGTCTGGGATCGTGGAACTTTGGAGACTATTCCAATGCGCGTCTTGATGAGTTGTTGCCGATGATCCAGGCCGAGCTTGATCCGGCTGCGCGTCAGGCGATGATCGACGAGGTCGTTGGTCTCTATCAGTCCGAGCATGCCTACGTGCCGCTTTATGTGCAGCCGCTTGTTTGGGGCACGCAGGACAATATCGAGATGACACAGCGCCCGGATAACTTCTTTATCCTGCGTTGGGTGACTGTGAACTGAACAATTGCCGCGCGCGCTTCTGGTGCGCGGCCAGTTTTTGGATATTTAAGCCAAAAAGAAAGAGGTCCTTCGGGGCCTCTTTTGCTTTTAAGGGGGCGTTAACCTTAGTCGTTGTTAAGGTTAACGGCGTTTTGTGTCGGCGGGGTAGACGCCCAAAATGGTGATCTCGGAGGTGAAGTAGTCCAGTTCGGCCATTGCAAGCTGCACGTTCTTGTCGTCCGGGTGACCTTCAATATCGGCGTAGAACTGAGTCGCCGAGAACGAGCCGTCGACCATGTAGCTTTCCAGTTTCGTCATATTGACGCCGTTTGTCGCGAATCCGCCCATGGCTTTATATAGCGCGGCCGGGATGTTGCGCACGCGGAAGACAAAGGTCGTGACCATCGTGTCACCGCGGCGTGACATGTCTGGCGTTTTGGCCATGACGAGAAAGCGCGTGGTATTGTGGTCTTCATCTTCGATGTGACGGGCCAGCACATCAAGGCCGTAGACGTCGGCGGCCAACTCGGAAGCGAGAGCCGCGACTGTCTTGTCGCCCGCCTCGGCCACATCACGGGCCGCGCGCGCGTTATCGGGACTGACCGCACCGTGGACGTTGTTTTTCTTCAGCCAGCCCGCGCACTGGGGCAACAGAACAAGGTGCGAATAGGCTGTTTTGATCTCGCTGACTTTTGCTCCTGGCACGCCGAGCACGTTGATGTGCACGCGCACAAAAGCTTCGTCGACGATGTGGAGGCCACTGTCCGGCAGCAGTCGATGGATGTCTGCGACCCGCCCGTAGGTCGTGTTTTCGACCGGGAGCATGGCAAGGTCGGCAGCCCCGGAATTCACCGCGTCAATCACGTCTTCAAAGGTGCGACAGGGCATTGGTTCATGCTCGGGGCGCGTTTCTGCGCAAGCCTGATGGGAATAGGCGCCGGGCTCTCCCTGGAATGCAATACGTCCGCTCATCTCGTGCTTTATCCGACCCGCTGTGACAAAAAGGCTTTTCGCCGCAGGTGTTATCGCTTGAAGCCGAACATGGGAAGCGGATAGATACCTGTCAAACACTGAGGGAACTGGACGCGACATGTTCGACACGATGACTTTGACAAAAACGCTGGGCGGCCTTTGTGGCACGTTCCTCGTTTTCCTGCTTGGCGGTTTTGCGGCAGAATTCATTTATCACCCAAAGCACGGGGATGATCATCATCAGGCCTACACGATTGAAGTCGAGGGTTCCGGCGAAGCCGAAGAAGAGGTGGCCGAGATTCCTTTCGCCGAGGTTTTTGCCCTTGCCGACGCCGGCGCGGGTGAGCGGCTGTGGCGTCAGTGTCAGGCGTGCCACAAGCTTGAAAGCGGCGCGAACGGTACGGGGCCGTATCTGGCAAACGTCGTTGGTCGCCCCAAAGGCGCGGCTGAGGGCTATTCCTATTCGACCGCCATGGCGAACTTCCCGGGCGAGTGGACACCGGAAGCCCTGAACGAATTTCTGATTTCGCCGAGCGGCTATATCGACGGCACCAAGATGAACTATCGCGGCATGCCGGATGTTGAAGATCGCGCGAACTTGATCGCCTTTCTCGAAACTGCCGTCGACTAACCTTTTTATCACGATTTAGGCACTTTAGGGCCGGGCGCTGTTGCGTCCGGCCCTTTTGCTGCGCACGGTGTCTTCACCAAATATTCAGAGCCACGGCCTTGAACATTAGACAAATGGAAAATTAGCTACATTTCACGAGTGTAAGCCCGAATTCGCCGGGATGTATCGAGACGGAGGACAAGATCCATGACACAAAGACGCCCCCGCGCAGTCGCTCTTTCTGCCAAACAGACCGAGAGCCGCTCGGCGCTTAAATGGATCGGTCTGGCGGGCCTCATTGCTGGTTCGGCGCTTGCAACGGTTTCAATGGCGCGCGCAGATGGGCACGAGGAAATCATCGTCAGTCACGGATACTCCTTCTTTGGCGATCTGGTCTATCCGGCGGACTATGCGCAACTGAACTATGTGAACCCCGATGCCCCGAAGGGTGGCGAGATCAGCCAGTGGGCGCCCGGAACGTTTGACAGCTTCAACCTTTACACGCGAAATGGCCGTGCGGGTGCGCTTTCAACGATTGGTCACGAAAGCATCCTCACCACCTTTGCCGACGACCCCAATGCCTCCTACTGCCTTTTGTGCGAAACGATGGAATACCCCGCCGACAGCCTCGACTGGGTCATCTTCAACCTTCGCCAAGACGTGACCTTCTCGGATGGACGCGGCTGGACGGCGCATGACCTCGCCTTCACACACAACCTTTTCATGACCGACGGACTGCCATCATTCCGCGCCGCCTTCGGAGCGATCATCGACAGTGTGGAAGTCATCGATGATTACACGATCAAGTTCAATTTCACCGAAACCGCCCCGCGTCGTGATGTGATCACGACAGCCGGTATCTTCCCGGCCTTCTCGCAAAGCTGGATCGAAGAGACCGAATTCAAGCTGGATGAAAGCACACTGACGCCCATCTTGGGCACGGGTCCGTATCAACTGGATAGCTACGATATCAATCGTCAGATCGTCTATCGCTATAACCCTGACTATTGGGGCGCTGACCTGCCGCAAAGCCTTGGGCGCAACAACTTCGAGACCATCCGTATTGAATATTTCGCCGACAGCTCGGCCGCGATGGAAGCCTTCAAGGCGGGCGAATATACCTTTAGGGTCGAGAATTCGTCGCGCAGCTGGGCCACAAGTTATGACTTCCCTGGCCTGAACAACGGCTTTGTGAAAAAAGAAGAACTGCCGGACGGCAGCCTTGGCACCGGCCAATCCTATGTCTTCAACCTGCGCCTTGAGAAGTTTCAGGACCCACGCGTGCGCGAAGCCATCGCGATGATGTTCAACTTTGAATGGTCGAATGAAAGCCTGTTCTTTGGTCTTTACGAACGCACCACATCCTTTTGGGACAATGGTGCAGACCTGACGGCTGTTGGCGTGCCGACCCCGGAAGAGGTGGCGATCCTGCAGCCACTTGTGGATCAGGGTCTGCTGGAGGCTTCAATTCTGACCGATGAAGTTGTGCTGCCGACGACATCCGGGGTGCGCCAGTTGGATCGCCGCAATCTTCGTGCAGCGTCCCGGCTTCTTGATGAAGCTGGCTGGATCGTCGGAGACGACGGCAAGCGGCGTAAGAATGGGCAATTGCTCACCGTCGAAATCCTCGACAGCAGTCCGGCTTTTGACCGTATCCACAACCCCTTCGTGCAGAACCTGATTGCCCTCGGGATCGAAGCCAAATTGGATCGCGTGGACCCAAGTCAGGAGACGGACCGTTCGCGGAACTACGATTATGACCTCACGGTTCACCAGTTTTCGCTGGGCTATGAGCCCTCGACCGGACTGAAGCAGTATTTCGGCTGTGAAGCGATGGATCAGAGCACGCGCAACCTCATGGGGATTTGTACGCCTGCAATTGATGCGCTCATCGAAAAGGCCATCGCCGCCGAGTCGCTTCAGGACCTGCACGCCTCTGTGCGCGCGCTTGACCGCGTCCTGCGCGCTGAGAGGTTTACCATCCCTCAGTGGCTCAAAAACTCGCACTGGGTCGCCTACTACGACATGTATCGCTACCCCGAGCCGCTGCCGCCTTTGGCACTTGGTCAGCTTGATTTCTGGTGGCATGACGCAGACGCAGAAGCCAAATTGCGCGAACAGGGCGCTCTATAAGGAACCGACGAAACTATGGGTGCATATATCCTCAGACGGCTTTTGCTGATCATCCCGACGCTTTTTGGGATCATGATCATCAATTTCACGCTGACGCAGTTTGTGCCCGGCGGTCCGATTGAGCAGATCATCGCGACCATGGAAGGGCAGGGCGACGTCTTTGAGGGTATCTCCGGGGGCGGTTCGGAAACCTTCGAGTCTCAAGGCGACGGCGGCTACGTCGGCGCGCGTGGCCTGCCACAGGAATTCATCGAAGAGCTTGAACGCGAATTTGGGTTCGACAAGCCCGCCCATGAGCGGTTCGTTCAGATGATCTGGAATTACATGCGCTTTGACTTCGGTGAAAGCTACTTCCGCTCGATCAGCGTCGTGGACCTGGTGATTGAGAAAATGCCCGTCTCGATCACGCTCGGTCTTTGGTCCACCGTCATCGCCTATCTGATCTCGATCCCTTTGGGCATCCGCAAGGCGGTCAGCGATGGCTCAAACTTCGACACATGGACCAGCGGTCTGATCATCGTTGCGTATGCAATTCCGGGCTTTTTGTTCGCGATCATGCTTCTGGTGCTCTTCGCTGGGGGCTCCTACTTCCAGTGGTTCCCCCTTCGGGGCCTGACATCAGACAACTTCGATGAACTCTCCGCATGGGGCAAAGTCATCGACTATCTGTGGCACATCTTCCTGCCGGTTCTTGCCTCGTCTATCTCCGGCTTTGCCACCCTGACCCTACTCACCAAAAACAGCTTCCTCGACGAGATCAAAAAACAATACGTGGTCACAGCCAAAGCCAAGGGCCTGTCGGAATCCCGCGTGCTCTATGGCCACGTATTCCGCAACGCCATGCTGATCGTCATTGCGGGTTTCCCGTCTCTGTTCATCGGCATCTTCTTCGGCTCCAGCCTGATTATCGAAACGATCTTCTCGCTCGATGGCCTCGGCCGCCTAGGGTTCGAGGCCGCCGTCGCACGCGACTATCCGGTGATCTTCGGCACGCTCTTTGCCTTCGGCCTTGTCGGTCTTCTGGTCGGTATCCTCTCGGACCTCATGTATGTCTTCGTTGATCCCCGCATCGACTTCGAAAAGCGGGAGGTCTGAGCAATGGCTATGCCCGAACCTGCCATCGAGACGGAAATTGCCGCCAAGGAAATCAAACGCAAACGCCCGTGGCTGTCACCGCTGAACCAACGCCGCTGGCGCAACTTCACTAAGAACCGCCGCGCTTACTGGTCTCTGATCATCTTTTCGGTGCTGTTCGGTCTCAGCCTTCTGGCCGAGTTCATCGCCAATGATAAGCCGATTTTCGTCAGCTACCGTGGCGAAATTTATATGCCGATCTTCAACTTCTACCCCGAAACCGAGTTCGGCGGGGACCTCCCAATTGAGGCGCAATACCAATATGAAGACGTCGAATGCCTGATCCGCACCGGCGGCATCGAGGCCTGCTACGACGACCCCGAAGGCATTATGGCCGAAGCGGCCGAAACCGGGCAGGTTGACGGTGTCGAAGTCGAAGAAGGCTGGCTCCTCTGGCCGATGATCCCCTATCGCTATGACACCATCGTCGACATCCGCGGCGCGGCGCCAAGCGCGCCTGACAGCAACAACCTCCTTGGCACCGACGACACCAAACGCGACGTGCTGGCGCGTGTGATCTATGGCTTCCGACTATCCATCATGTTCACCCTGATCGTTACGGTCTGCGCCAGTATCATCGGCATCGCCGCAGGTGCTGTGCAGGGCTACTTCGGCGGCTGGCTGGACCTTGTGTTCCAGCGATTACTGGAAATCTGGTCCTCGACCCCGTCGCTATATGTGATCATCATCATGTTCGCGATATTCGGGCGAAGTTTCTGGATGCTTGTGTTCTTGTCGGTCCTCTTTGGATGGCCCGCGCTGGTGGGCGTGGTGCGCGCCGAATTCCTGCGTGCCCGCAATTTTGAATACGTCCGCGCTGCCCGCGCTCTGGGCGTGTCCAACAGCACCATCATGTTCCGCCACATGCTGCCCAACGCCATGGTCGCGACCGTCACACTGCTGCCGTTCATCATCACCGGCACCATCGGCGGCCTCGCATCCCTCGACTTCCTCGGCTACGGCCTGCCGTCCTCTGCACCGTCGCTTGGCGAACTGACGCTTCAAGCGAAGCAAAACCTACAGGCCCCATGGCTTGCCTTCACCGGCTTTTTCACCTTCGCCATCATGCTCTCGCTGCTGGTCTTCATCTTTGAAGGCGTGCGGGACGCGTTTGATCCAAGAAAGACGTTTCAATGAGCGGTGAAGTCATCTTGAACGTGCGCGATTTGAACGTGCATTTCCGCCAGGACGGAGCCGTCACCCACGCCGTCCGCGAAGTCAGCTTTGATCTGCGCCGGGGCGAGACCGTGGCCCTTGTCGGCGAAAGCGGATCGGGTAAATCCGTCACCGCGCTTTCGACCGTGTCGCTATTGGGCGACAGCGCCGAGATCTCGGGCTCAATAACCTACGAAGGCGCCGAAATGGTCGGTGCGGATGAGACCGAGTTGCGCCGCGTGCGCGGCAACGACATTTCTTTCATCTTCCAAGAGCCGATGACCTCGTTGAACCCGCTGCACACGCTTGAAAAGCAGCTGGCCGAAGCCGTGGCGCTTCATCAGGGCCTGCGCGGTGAGGAAGCGCGCGCGAAGATCATAGAGCTTCTCGAACAGGTCGGAATCCCAAACCCCGAATTGCGTCTTGGCGCTTATCCGCATCAATTGTCCGGCGGGCAACGTCAGCGGGTGATGATCGCCATGGCGCTTGCCAATGGCCCCGATCTGCTGATCGCGGATGAGCCGACAACAGCGCTGGACGTGACAATCCAGGCGCAAATCCTCGAGCTTCTGGCCGAGCTGAAAGAGCGGCTTGGCATGTCGATGCTGTTCATCACCCACGACCTCGGGATCGTTCGAAAATTCGCGGACCGGGTCTGTGTGATGAAGGACGGCGAGATCGTCGAACGTGGCGACACGGCCGAGATTTTCGACGCACCACAGCATCCCTACACGCAGATGTTGCTCAGTGCGGAATCCACCGGCACGCCCTTGCCGGTTCCGTCAGGGGCCGATGTGATTGCAGAAACGGACGCTTTGCGGATCTGGTTCCCAATCCAACGTGGCCTGATGAAACGCACAGTGGGCCATATCAAAGCTGTGAATGCCGCAACGCTCTCGGTGCGGGCAGGCGAGACGGTGGGTATTGTCGGGGAAAGCGGGTCGGGCAAGACAACGCTGGCGCTGGCGATCATGCGACTGATTTCGTCCGAAGGCCCGGTGAGCTTCATGGGTCGCAACATTCAGGGCCTGAAATCCCGGGAAATGCGGCCCCTGCGCGCCGATATGCAGATTGTGTTTCAGGACCCCTATGGCTCGCTCAGCCCGCGTATGACGGTTGAGGAGATTATCTCGGAAGGCCTCACAATCCACGATGTGGATGCCGGGCGCGACCGTCGCGAGATGGTGGCCGAAATCATGGAAGAGGTGGGTCTTGAGCCGGAAATGATGCACCGCTACCCGCACGAGTTTTCCGGCGGCCAGCGCCAGCGCATTGCCATTGCGCGCGCGATGGTGTTGCGCCCCAAACTCGTTGTTCTGGACGAGCCGACCTCGGCCTTGGACATGACCGTGCAAGTGCAGATCGTCGAGTTGTTGCGCAATCTGCAGCAGAAGTATGGGTTGGCCTATCTCTTTATCAGCCACGATCTGAAGGTTGTGCGCGCGCTCAGTCACAAGGTTATCGTTATGAAAGAGGGCGATGTGGTTGAACATGGGGACGCCGGTCAAGTGTTTGATGCGCCACGGTCCGATTACACCAAGGCGCTGATGGCAGCGGCTTTTGAGGTCAAGGCCGCCTCCTAAGTTTCTGAGAGGTGGCCCGGCCCAGACGTTTCGTATTGGTATTTTTGAAAGGGTGAATGAGGGAGCGCCGCGGCTCGATTCAGAGGCCGCATTAACCCTAATGGGTGTTAAGGTTAATCAGGTCGACGTGCGACAAGGCCGTAGCTGGTGCGGGACGGTGGCCCGGATGGAAAAGCGTAGTCGCTTTCAATGTCAAACCCAGCCTCTTTTACGAGTGATTGGATTTCGGCTTTGCCGAAGGTTCGGTGGCGCCATTGCAGCCAGATGATCGCATTGCACCAATGGGGTTTGGAGACTACGAGACGAAGCCGGCCTCCGCCCCGTGTCAAACCGAAAAGGTGTTGGAGGGCCAGAAGCGGGTCCGGGCAATGTTCGATGACATGGGCGGCGAGGACTTCGTGGGATGGGGTGTATCGGACCTCGCCCAATATCGCGGGCAAAAGTCGCGGTTCGACGCCACGTGCGCGCAAGGCCTCGGCGCCGCGATTCAGCATTGCCTGGCTGGGTTCCATGAGTGCCAGCTCTGACGGCGCACCGTTCACCGCCACCCAGGCTTCCGAGAATGCTGCGGTTCCGGCTCCCACGTCGATCACGCGGGAATGCGCCCCGGGTCGGGAGCCGGGTTCACAGAGAAACCCGAGATAACCGTCATAATATCCAAGTGTGCGCATTTTATCGCGCCATTTGCCGGCCGCGCCGTCGTAGCGGTTGGTCAGGCTTTCTGTTGTATCGCTCATGTGCTCAGAGTGCCATGATCGTGCCCCATGCGCCAGATCGCCGCTGGCCTTGCGGCGGTCACGTCGCTAGGAAGAAGCGGACCCGGAACGAGAGCCATGACACATTCGATTAAACCCCAACCCGGCATAGACGATATCGTGCTTTACAAGGGCGGCGAGAGCCGCATTGACGGGCATGATGAGGTTTTGAAGCTCAGCTCGAACGAGAACCCGTTTGGGCCGCCTGAAACGGCGAAGGCGGCGTTGATTGCGACGGCAGCAACGCTGCACCGCTATCCGTCCAGTGATCACGCGAGTCTGCGCGGAGCAATTGCCGAAGTTCATGGACTGGACGCGGATCGCATCATTTGCGGCGCCGGGTCGGACGAGATTTTGACGTTCCTTTGTCAGGCCTATGCGGGGCCGGGACTTGAGGTGATTTACACCGAGCACGGGTTTTCGATGTATCGCATTCTGGCGCTTGGGGCGGGGGCAACGCCAGTTGTGGTGCCTGAGCGGGAACGCGTGGTCGATGTGGACGCCATTCTGGCGGCTGTGACGGAGGCGACCCGGCTTGTGTTCCTGACGAATCCCGGCAATCCGACTGGGACCATGATCAGCGATGACGATATGCACAGGCTGGCAAACAGCCTGCCGGATCACGTTCTTTTGGTTCTTGATGGGGCTTACGTCGAGTTTGCAGAAGGCTATGACGGGGGCGCTTCTCTGATTGACGCACGCGAGACAATTGTCATGACACGGACGTTTTCCAAGCTCTATGGGCTTGGCGGGCTGCGTGTTGGCTGGGGCTATGGGCCGACCCATGTGATTGATACGCTGAACCGCCTGCGCGGGCCGTTCAATCTTGGCGTAACGCAACTGGCGACAGCAGAAGCGGCGATGCGGGATCGTGCATTTGCCGAGCATTACCGGACCGAAAACGCCCGTCTCAGAACTTGGCTGGCCAAGGAACTGGTGGCGATTGGCATTCCGTCCGATCCAAGCCATGCAAACTATATTCTTGCGCGCTTTGCGGATGCCGACGAAGCCAACGCCTGCGAAGCGGCGTTGCGCCGTGACGGTATACTTGTGCGCAAAGTTGCAGGTTATGGCCTTCCGGAAGGCCTCAGGATCACCATTGGCACGGAAGCCAACTGTGTCCGGGTCCGGGATTCGATTGAACGATTTCGAAAGGGCACGTGATGGCTCAGATATATGAACGTGTCGCCTTGATCGGTTTGGGGCTGATCGCCTCATCGATGGCACATGCCATGCGCCGCGCGGGATTGGCCGGCGAGATTGTCGGCACTGCGCGCTCGGCAGAGACGCGGGATATCGCACGCGAGCTTGGGTTTTGTGATCGCGTTGTCGAGACCGCCACCGAGGCTGTTGAGGGGGCCGACCTTGTCGTGCTGGCGATACCGATCGGAGCGATGGACGCGGTGGCCCGTGAAATTGGACCGCACCTGGCCAAAGGCGCAACCGTCACTGATGTCGGATCGGTAAAGCGTGCCGTGGTTGAAGCCGTAGGACCGCATCTGCCAGACAATGTCGAATTTATTCCGGGCCATCCTCTGGCGGGGACCGAACACTCCGGGCCGCGTTCGGGCTTTGCGGAACTGTTTGAAAACCGGTTCACCATTCTTGTGCCAAGCGGCAATGCGGATATGGATGCTGTCACGCGTCTGACCCAATTCTGGGAAGGCATGGGCGCCAAGGTTGAGACGATGGACGTCGATCACCACGATCTGGTGCTGGCCGTGACCAGTCATACGCCGCACCTTATTGCCTATACCATGGTGGGTGTGGCCGATGATTTGCGGCGGGTGACGGATAGTGAGGTGATCAAGTATTCGGCCGCCGGTTTTCGGGACTTTACGCGTATTGCGGCCTCGGACCCGACGATGTGGCGCGATGTGTTCCTCAATAACAAAGAGGCGACGCTGGAAATTCTCGGGCGCTTCACTGAAGAGCTCTTCGCCCTGCAGCGGGCAATTCGAACCGGTGACGGAGATCACCTGTTCGACTATTTCACACATACCCGTGCGATCAGACGCGGGATCATCGAGGCGGGTCAGGACACTGACGCGCCGGACTTTGGCCGGATTGGAAAAAAGACATGAGGCAACTGATTGCAGGACTTGCGTTGCTGACCATGGTGGCTTGCGGAGGCGGTGACGATGGCGCTGATCTGCCGGGGCTGAAGGCAGTAAAGCGCGCTCCGGTCACTGGGCCGGGAGGCTGCGGTGTGGGGGATGCTTACGTTGTAAGCGAAGTCGCGGGTGTGCGTTTGTCCCGTCCATCGATCATGACGATGCAGACGGCCCGCGCCCTAGATCGCTGGGTGCGATCCGGGGCCGTGCCCGCGATTGGGCGGCGTGGTGGTGGTCTTGTCGAATTGACGGTTGCTGCGCATTACGCCTGCCGCACGCGCAACAGCCGCCCCGGCGCGCGTCTGTCAGAGCATGCCCAAGGCCGCGCGATTGACATATCGAGTTTCGTTCTGGCCAGCGGCGAGCGTATCAGCGTGCTGCGCGGATGGCGCGGCGAAGACAGCCGGGTTTTGAGGCGCATGCACAGTGCGGCCTGCGGGCCGTTCGGCACTGTTCTTGGACCGGACGCGGATCGGCATCATCAGGACCATTTCCACTTTGATGTCGCGGATTATCGCAGCGGGCCGTATTGCCGTTGACGGGGACATTTGGGGGCTCCGCCCCCGCTTCGCTCCCCCGGGATTTTCAAGACCCAAAGAATAGTATTAGCGGATGACGATCTTCGGCGCATCCCCGAGAGGGATGGGGCCGAGGAAAACGCGGCCCGAGCGCAGGCTCAGGGCGGCATCGATCGTGTCCGATGGGCCTTTCAGGGCTGCGAGAAATTCCAGAGCGTTTTCAATGGATGGTGCAATGCTGTCCGTGACCAACCCACTTGCGACGGACATTTGCAGCAAGCGACGCCAGTCGACGGCTTTGACGGTAATCTCGCCTGTTGGGGTGCCGCGATCGTCCACGTCGAGTGCTCCGGCAGCGCGAAATGTCACGCTGCCCCATTCGGCTGAGAGGTCTTTCAGATCGATCCGTGTGATCTGGGGGCGTGCAGTTTCAATCGCGCCCCGGTCCCATGGCGCGGTAAAGCCGATGTCGGCATCAAAGCGCATGCGTTCGACGGTTTTCGGCAGAAGCCCGGTCGGGTCCACGGCGGCAATGATATCTTCGGGGGGATGAAACTCCAGAAGCTCCGCACCGATCCGGTGGGCATCTACGCGCGCCGGGATTTGTTCCGTCGCAAAGCGTCCTTCGTCCAGACGCGCGTTCCAGCCGAGATTTGACTCGATGCGCAAGGCCTCGATGATGATGGTTGAGCGGTCCAGCGGCAGAGACGGGCTTGGTTCCATGAAAACAGAACCGCGCGCCTGATCATGGGTGAAAGTCAGGGTCTGCAGCGGCGTCGAAAGCCTGTGTTCGTTCGGCAGGACGGCAATCACCTGATGCGGCTTATAAGCCAGTGCAAGGAGTTGCAGGAACGATGCCGACCAGGCGACGCCGGTTTCCGGATCGGCAAACCGCACATCGCTCAGTGTGGTGTCGAAACGGTTCGGAAAGCCCGCAACGTCGATGTCCGAAACATCCGCCGCCCAACCTTCGGCGCGGCGTTCCTCGACCCATGACGTCAGGGTTCGGTCCAATGCGGATGAGCCAAACGCCCACCACGCCATCCACCCAACCGACGCCACCAATATCACCACGATCAAACGACCCATTTGGCCCTTTCCCCCTATCCACTTGCCTCGTATTAGAGGCGTTATGAACGAAGGACCAGAGACACTTCCCGACCCCTTGTGGGTCTTCGGCTATGGATCGCTGATCTGGAACCCGGGTTTCCCGGTTTCCGAGCGACGCCTTGCCACCATGCATGGTTTTCAGCGCAGTTTCTGCATGTCCTCGATCCATCATCGTGGCACCGACACGGACCCCGGACTGGTGCTGGCGCTTGATCCGGTAGCAGAGGCATCCTGCACCGGGGTGGCCTTTGCGGTCCCCGATGACAAAGCAGCGGCGACGGTCCATTATCTGCGTGAGCGCGAGCTGATTTCTTCGGCCTATATCGAGCGCGTTTTGCCTGTCACTTTTGAGGATGGTGAGACAGTGCGCGCCCTGTCTTACGTGGTCGACACCGGCCATGTGCAATACGTCGGCGGCATGGAGCTTGAGCAGCAGGCGCAGATCATCGCCCGAGCGGTTGGTGGGCGCGGCCCGAATACTGAGTATTTATGGAATACTGTCAGTCACTTAAGTGAACTTGGGATCAACGATGATGAGCTTGAGTGGCTGAACACGCGCGTTCGGGAAATCGTGAAAAAAACCTGATTCGATTGAGGTTGGCAGAGCGCCAGCCTTCGCCTATCCTGCCCGAAATATAACAGCGTCAGGACCGGCCCCCGAATGGACAAACCGGATCGCGAGGTCGAGCTACAATTCACCCAACCTTATCGTCAGATCCTGACGATGCTGATCGTTTTGGGACTGGTCGGCGCGGGTGCCTATGTGGCTTATCCGCAGGTCGCGCCAGTGTTTCTGGCCAACCCATACCTCAACGGCTTCATCGCTTTTGTGTTCATCATCGGTGTTTTTGCCTGTTTTTGGCAGGTTTACCAACTGGTCAGCTCGGTCATCTGGATCGAAGGGTTTGCAAAGGACCGCCCGGGCCACCAGTTCACCGCCGCGCCTCGACTGCTCGCACCGCTTGCAAACCTGTTGCGCAAACGCGGTGCGCGCATGCAGCTTGGCGTTTCGTCCACCAGATCGGTGCTCGATTCCGTCGCAACCCGTATCGACGAAGCGCGTGACATCACGCGCTACATCGTCAACCTACTGATTTTCCTCGGCCTTTTGGGGACATTCTACGGTCTGGCGACAACAGTGCCGGCGGTCGTGGACACGATCCGTTCACTTGCGCCACAAGAGGGTGACAGCGGTGTGGCCGTGTTCGAACGCCTGATGACCGGCCTTGAAGCGCAACTCGGCGGCATGGGCGTGGCCTTTGCGTCCTCGCTTTTGGGCCTTGCCGGATCGCTGGTGGTCGGCCTTCTGGAACTTTTCGCCAGCCACGGTCAGAATCGCTTTTACCGCGAGCTTGAAGAATGGCTCTCGACCATCACCCGTATCGGCTATTCCGCGGACGAAGGTGGCGGCGAAACCTCAATCGACACCGGTGCCATCGCACAACTTTCCGAACATATGGCCGAACGCCTAGACCAGATGCAGGCGTTTTATGAAGAAGCCGCCTCACGTCGCGAAGCCGCCGAGGATCGTCTGGGCATGCTGGCCAACTCGGTGTCGCGACTTGCAGATCGCATCGGTGAGGGCGACGTGAACACCGGTCCCGATATGTCTGCGGTCATTCATAGTCAGGAACGCCTCAGCGAAGCGATTGAAACGCTTGTGACCGAAGGCACCGGACAGGTCGACGCCGAAAGCCGGATGCGACTGCGCTCGATGGATGTTCAGATGCTGCGTATCCTTGAAGAAATGTCAGCTGGCCGCCAGGAATCGCTGACTGAGTTACGCTCCGATCTCGGGCAACTGACGAAGGCGGTGCGCGATTTGGCCCGCGATCGCTCTGGCGGAACGTTTTAAGCCATGGCGCTGACCCGTCGATCCACGCAGCGGATGTCCGGGTCGATCTGGCCCGGCTTCGTCGACGCGATGACGGCGCTCTTGCTGGTTTTGATGTTCGTGCTCACGATCTTCATGGTGATGCAAGCTGTCCAACGCGAGACGATCACCGGACAGGAAACCGAACTGGATCAACTCGCTGCCGAGGTAACGTCGCTTTCGGTTGCTCTTGGCCTGTCGCAGCAACAGACCTCGCGTCTGGAAGACGACCTTTCTTCCCTGCAAAGCGAAAGTGACCGCCAGTCGGCGCTGATCAATAATCTTACCGGCCAGATTGACCAACAAGCGCAGGCCCTGTCCGAACGTGACGCCGCCATCGCCTCTTTCGAAGCGCAAGTCGCTACACTGCTGTCCGAACGTGACGATGCACGGGCGCTCGGGGCAGAACTGGCCGCCAATATCGAAGACCTCGAAGCCGCCCGCGCGGTCCTCATTTCTGAACAGGAAGCGATGCAGTTGGCTCTGGCGCAAGCGCGTACGGAGATCGATGCGCAAAGCGAAGTCGCGCGTCTGGCTGCGGCGCGCCGCGAAGCGCTGGAAGCCCTGACAGCCGAGCTTCAGGCCGAAGCCGAAACACGCGAAGCGTCGCTGTCACAAGCGCTTGCCGCGCTGGAAGCAAGCGAGGCGACAGAAGCCGCTCTCGCCGAAGCGGACGCCCGCGCGGCGTCTCTGACGGCGGAACTGGAAACCGCTGAAGCCGCACGCCTGCGCGAACTGGCTGCCGCCGAGGCACTGCGCGCCCGGCTCGCGGATGCACAAGGGGCTCTTTCCGAAGAAGAACAAGCCCGCCTCGCTGAAGCAGCCGCGGCTGAAGCCTTGCGCGAACGTCTGGAGAACGCTGATGCGGAATTGACGGCCATGTCACTGGCCTTGGAAGAGCAGCGCCAGCAAGCGGAAGACACCTTGACCCTGCTGGCTGGTGCGAACGCGGTGGAAGCCGAATTGAACGATCGTCTTGCCGCCGCGCTTCTGGAACTTGAAAACCGGGAAGCGGCTTTGGCTGATCGCGACGCACTCGCGGCCGAAGTTGCTGAATTGCGAGACGCCAGCACCGACACAGCAGTCATCCGCGACCAGCTTGCCGCAGCGCTGGCTGCCCGCCTCGCTGCCGAGGCGACGGCAAGCGAAGTCATGACCGAACAAGAACGTCAGGCGGCACTCTTGTCGACCGCACGGCAAGAACTGGCTGAAGAAGAAGCGCTGTCCGCGCAGAGCCAGCGCGAAGTCGCAGCCCTCAATCAGCAGGTCGCAGCGCTCCGCTCTGAACTGGGGTCTCTGCAAGCGCTGCTCGACGCCGCTGCCGAGGCAGACAGCGAAGCGCAGGTGCGGATCGAAGCACTTGGCGCGCAATTGAACACCGCTTTGGCGCGGGCTGCACAAGAAGCCAAACGCGCCGCCGATCTGGAAGCGGCAGAAGCGGAACGTCTGCGGCTTGAAGCGGAGCGCCTGCAAAATCAGGTGGCGGATCTCGAAGACTTCCGTTCGGAGTTCTTTGGAACAATGCGCCAGGTTCTTGGTGACCGCGAAGAGGTTCAGATCGTCGGTGATCGCTTTGTGTTCTCGTCCGAAGTCTTGTTCGAAAGCGCATCCGCCACTCTGTCGCCCGAAGGACAGACGCAGATCGCCCGCGTGGCAAATGTACTGGCCGAGGTGGCTGTTCTGATCCCAAGCAGCATCGACTGGATCATCCGCGTTGATGGACATACTGATAACGTCCCGCTCGGTGGCTCCGGTGAATTCGCAGACAACTGGGAACTTAGTCAGGGCCGCGCGTTGTCGGTTGTGAAATACATGACCGAAGAACTCGGCTTCCCACCCGATAAACTAGCCGCAACCGGCTTCGGAGAATATCGCCCGGTCAATACCGACGATACGCCGGAAGCCCGCGCGCAGAACCGCCGGATCGAATTAAAACTCACCGAACGCTAAAAAAAACGGCACGGCGGCTATCGCCGCCGCAAGTGATGTTTTGCGCCGTGCATGCGCACGTCGCGGTGCCTCCGGCGGGGATTTTTCAGACCCAAAGAGCACCGCATCTCTTTTCTTTGGGTCAGGAAATCCCGGGGTGAGGCCGTTGACGGCCGAGGGGCAGAGCCCCTTTCTGCGGGACCTTCAAAAGAAAACGCCCCGCGTTTCGGCGGGGCGCTCTTGTTTGCTTCTAAGCATTACCTTGATCAGTCAGCCGTCAGCAGCGGCGGTTTCTTCTTGGGAGAGATTCGCTTCGTCTTATGTTCGATCCGAAGGTCCAGCTTGCCTTCCTTCACGCCCACTTTGACAATCCCGCCTTTGGCAAGTTTGCCGAACAGCAATTCTTCCGCCAGAGGCTTCTTGATCTCTTCCTGAATAACCCGCCCCAAGGGACGCGCGCCCATCTTGTCGTCGTAGCCCTTGTTCGCCAGCCACTCCGCCGCCGGTCGCGTCAGTTCGATGTGAACATTGCGATCCATCAGCTGAGCTTCGAGCTGCAGCACGAACTTCTCGACCACCTGAAGAATGACCTCCTTCGGCAAGGCACCAAAGCTGATCACCGCATCCAAACGGTTGCGGAATTCCGGCGTGAACGTGCGTTCGATCGCGGCCGTATCCTCGCCCTCGCGCTTGTCACGACCAAAGCCAATCGCGGCCTTCGCCATGTCAGCGGCACCGGCGTTCGACGTCATGATCAACACGACATTGCGGAAATCGACCTTGCGACCGTTGTGATCCGTCAGACTGCCGTGGTCCATGACCTGCAACAGAATGTTGAACACATCCGGGTGCGCTTTCTCGATCTCATCCAGCAGCAACACACAATGCGGATGCTGATCCACACCGTCCGTCAAAAGACCACCCTGATCAAAGCCGACATAGCCCGGAGGCGCACCGATCAGCCGCGATACCGCGTGCTTTTCCATGTATTCCGACATGTCAAAGCGCATCAGTTCGACCCCAAGGATATCCGCCAATTGCTTTGCCACCTCGGTTTTACCAACACCTGTTGGCCCTGCGAACAGGTAGTTGCCAATCGGCTTTTCTGGCTCTCGCAGACCCGCACGGCTCAGTTTGATTGCCGAAGCCAATGCTTCAATCGCTGTGTCCTGACCAAACACCACGCGCTTCAGAGCCGCATCGAGGTCTTTCAACACCGCCGCATCGTCCTTCGAGACGTTTTTCGGCGGAATGCGCGCAATCTTTGCGACGACATTCTCAATCTGCGTCACATCAATCGTTTTGGCGCGCTTGTCCGCAGGCACCAGATGCTGCGCTGCACCCGCTTCGTCGATCACGTCAATCGCCTTATCCGGCAGCTTGCGGTCATTGATATACCGCGCTGACAACTCAACAGCCGTGCGCACCGCATCATCGGTGTAGTTCACCGAGTGATGTTCCTCGAAGTAGGGCTTCAGACCCAAAAGGATCTTCACGCTGTCATCGACAGTAGGTTCGTTCACGTCGATCTTCTGGAAGCGTCGCGACAAAGCGCGATCCTTCTCAAAGTGCTGACGGAACTCTTTATACGTCGTCGA
>JABDQU010000031.1 GCA_013042105.1 Boseongicola sp. | reverse complement strand
TGGCGAAAAACAGCCGTAGACGTCTCCTTGTCACGCATCAGGCTCAGCTTGTGCTGCACCAATGGGTGGTCAACGACGGTCAAATGCTCGCTCATGATGTCTCCAGTTTATTCAGTATCTTCACTTTGGTTTCTGCGTCACAAAATGCAGCCTCGGCGCTTGTGCGCGCAATATCCTCAAACACGCCCTCATCCCATTCGAAAGCTTCCGCCAGTCGGTTGTATTCATTGACCATCGTTGTGTGAAAAAAGGGCGGATCGTCAGTCGAAACCGTCACCTTGACGCCCCGCTCACGCAACTGATGGATCGGGTGGGCGCGCCAATCGGGATAGACACCCAAGACCACATTCGACCCCGGACAAACCTCCAGCACGATCCCGTCTTCCGCAAGCCGGTCGACCAACGCAAGGTCCTCAATCGCCCGCACACCGTGCCCGATACGCTCGACCCCCAGATGATCCAAGGCATCGCGCACACTTTCAGGGCCACCCCATTCGCCAGCATGCGCCGTCAGCCGTAACCCCGCCTCACGCGTGCAGTCAAAACTCCATGAGAAGTCCTTCAATGCGCCCGCCTTCTCATCCCCCGCGATCCCAAACCCGACAATCCAGTCGCCCGCCGTTTCAGCCGCACATTCAGCCGTTTGACGCGCCTTCTCAGGTCCGAAATGCCGGATGCAGGTTATGATCCCACGCAAGACGATACCGTGCTGGGCTTCCGCCGCGTCCGCAGCCTCGCGAATAGCCGCGAGATACTCACGCCACGCCCCCACATCACGCTCACCACAGAAATCAGGCGACAGGAATGTCTCCGAATAAACCACCCCCGCAGCAGCACTTTCTTCCAGCACAGCCGTCGTCAGCCGCGCATAGTCTTCCGGCGTCTTCAGCACGCTTGTCGCCGCCTCATAGACCTTCAGAAAGTCCCAGAAATCCTTGTAGTGGTACCCGCCGCGCTCATTGAAAATACCCGACAGATCCACCTTCTTTTCCGCAGCCAACCCGCGAATAAAAGCCGGAGGTGCCGCCCCTTCGTGGTGAAGATGCAACTCAACCTTCGGCATATGTGAAACTGTCACAGAAAACTCCTCCCAGGCCCTTGCGAAGGCACTCCCAGATGCGCCGCAATCGAGGCCGCAACATCGACAAACGCGACCTGCCCAACTGGTTTCTCGCCAAGACCCATCCCAACCACTGGCACACGCTCACGCGTATGATCCGTGCCGGTCCAGGTCGGATCGTTGCCATGATCAGCCGTAAACAAAACCAGATCGCCGGGCCGCATCGCAGCCTCAATCCGAGGCATTTCAGCGTCGAACCACTCAAGCGCGCGCGCATAGCCCGACACGTCACGGCGGTGCCCGTAAAGACTGTCGAACTCCACGAAATTCGCAAAAGTGAACGAGCCTTCTTCAGCCTCACTCATGACATCGACAAGATGCTCCATCAAGGCAGCGTCCTTGCCTTTGCGCACCTCATCAATCCCCTGCATCGAAAAGATATCGCCAATCTTCCCAACAGCATAGACGCGACGGCCAGCATCCTGAACCCAATCACAAAGCGTCGGAGACGGCGGTGCAATGGCGAAATCCTTGCGGTTCCCCGTCCGCTCGAACGCGCCCGGAGCGCCCACAAAGGGCCGTGCAATAACGCGCCCGACTTTCATGCCATGCAACATCGGCGCAAGGCTGCGACACAACTCCAGCAAACGCTCAAGACCATAGTGCTCTTCGTGCGCGGCGATCTGAAAAACGCTGTCGGCGGAAGTATAGCAAATCGGCCAGCCCGAGCGGATATGCTCCTCGCCCAGTCGCGCAATGATCTCGGTTCCCGAGGCATGGCAATTGCCCAAAATCCCGTCCGTCCCCGCCAGACGCGCAGCTTCAGCCGACAGATCAGACGGAAACGCTGGCTCCGCATCCGGGAAATACGTCCAGTCCCAAGGCACCTGCACCCCCGCCAGTTCCCAATGACCGGACGGCGTATCCTTGCCCGGCGATACCTCAGTCGCAGCCCCCCAAAGACCTGCCACCTCGCCCCCCAGCCCCGGCGCATCGTCACCCGACGCCAACACCATCGCTTCACCCAATCCAAGACGCGCAAGGTTCGGCAATCTCAAAGGACCAGACCGACCCTCTTCAGCCTCGCCCGCCGCACAGGCCTGCGCGATATGCGCCAAGGTATTTGCCCCGGTATCCGGCACATCGCCGTTGAAAAAGCGATCCGCATCCGGCGCGCCACCGATCCCGACGCTATCAAGCACAATCAGAAACGCCCGCGCCATCAGCCCACCTTCGCCACGATCAAAGGTCCCGGACTGGCCGTCTCACCCATCGTCACAGCCTCCAGAAACGCCTTCTCTGCGGCTTGTGCCGACCGCTCACTGCGCGCATGAAGCCGCGCCAACGGTTGGCCTTTTGCAACCTTCTCACCCAATTCGACAATCTCGGAATACCCAACCGAGGGATCTATACGCTCGCCGCCCTTCAGCCGTCCGCCGCCCATATGGACCACGCCCATACCAATCCCGCGTCCGTCCAACCCGGCGACGACACCTGTTTCGGGTGCCGCAATCTCGCGGATCACATTGGCTTCCGGCAACCGACGCTGCCAATCGCCGCTGAAATCTTTTGGTCCGCCCAATTCCGCGATCATACGATCGAAAATCTCGACCGCCTTACCATTGGTAAGTGTTTCACTCAGCTTTACCGCGGCCTTCTCCGGCTCTTCCTCGATCCCCGCCAAGACCAGCAACTCTGCGCCGAGCGCCAAAGTCACTTCAATCAGGCGTGAATTCTTCGGCGCGGTCAGCGCCTCCATGATCACCGCAACCTCCAGCGCATTGCCCGCCGCCGGGGCCAAGGGCTGATCCATATCCGTGATCAAAGCGGCGGTTTTACACCCTGCCCCATTGGCCGTTTTCACCAACGATTCCGCCAGCGCGGTCGAGTCCTCAAGACTCACCATGAACGCGCCCGAGCCCGTCTTGACGTCCAAAATCAACGCCTCCAACCCTGCCGCAAGCTTCTTTGACAGGATCGACGCCGTGATCAGATCGACGCTCTCAACCGTCGACGTGACATCGCGCACCGCATAAAGCCTCTTATCCGCCGGAGCCATGTCTGAAGCCGCCGAAACAATCGCGCAACCAATGTCGCGCGTCATTGCGCGAAAGCGCGTCTCATCAACATCCGTAACCACGCCCGGGATCGCTTCCAGCTTATCAAGCGTGCCGCCCGTGTGACCCAAACCCCGCCCCGAAATCATCGGCACATAGGCTCCGGCCGCCGCCAGCATCGGCGCCAACAATAAAGACGTGCAATCGCCGATCCCACCGGTTGAATGCTTGTCGATTACCGCCCCCGGCAAATCCCATGCCAGCACATCGCCCGAGTCCCGCATGGCCAAAGTCAACGCCACGCGAGCGTCCTCGGACAACCCGTTCAGACAAGCCGCCATCGCAAAGGCCCCGGCCTGAGCATCCGTGACCCCGCCCGATGCCAACCCTCGCGCGAACCAACTTAGTTCAGCCTGCGACGGTTCTTCCCGGTCGCGGAGTTTTGCTATGATCCGACGTGCATCCATACCTCAGACCGAACCCATGTGGCCCGCATCAAACGCCCCCGGCAAAAGGTCCGCCACGGCCATGTTCTGCTTCACACCACCGGTCGTCGCCATCGTTATCCGCGCGCCTGCGTCGGCGAATTCAGCCAGTTTCTGGCGACACCCGCCACACGGCGGCACCGGCGACGGGCTCTCTGCAATCACGGCGACCTCCGCAAAGCTGGTGTCCCCGGCGGCAATCATCGCGGCAATCGCCCCGGCTTCCGCGCAAGTCCCTTCGGGATAGGCCACGTTTTCGACATTGCAGCCCACATAGATCGCGCCCGAAGCCGTCTTCAGAGCGGCCCCCACTTTGAACTTCGAATAGGGTGCATAAGCGTTCAACCGCACGGCAGCAGCATCGTCGATCAGGCTCATAAATGACTCTCCCTCAGACTTTCCCCAAGGGTGAACCTCAGCGCAGCCAAGCGCAAGGGCGCTCAGCCCGAAATTGTCGCAAAGGCACCCGGCAGGGCGACTTCCAGCAGCTCGATGTCGTCACTCGGCTCGGCGTAACGTGTCGCCATACCCGGCGGGATCACAAAGGCATCCCCCGGCGACAAGCGAAACGGCTCCTTCCCCTCGCCCTCCAACGTCATCGCGCCCTCCATCACAAAGGTGAACAGTATGTCGCCCTCATGACGCGACCACTCAGGCGCACCCGTCCCGCGCCGCACCACATGCACCCCGGCCACGCCGCCGGTGTTCGCCTCAATCGTCGTGTCACGGCTTTGAAATCCGGGTAAACGGAATGGCCCCCATGCAGCTCCTTCCGCCTTGTGATGCACAAACCGTTGCCCCTGAAAGAGCCGCTCCGGGTTCACCTCGGCGTTTGGAAGTTCCATCTCGTGATCGATTGTCGTGACATGCTCCGCCGGAACACCAATCTCGATCACTTCGATATTATCACTTGCAAACAACACCCTATGGCGAATTTCCGGCGGCTGTATCACGCAGTTTCCGGCATGAAGTCGAAACGGTGCCCCCTGATCTTCGTAGACCAGATCTACCCAGCCCCGATAACAAAAGATCAACTGAAACCCGACCGTATGATAATGCACCATATCCGGCACCGGTCCACCGTCCGGAATGCGAATGTGGCTTGCAATGATCGACCCGCCCAGACGCGACGGGATCAAATCGCGATAGTGCATGCCCGCACGTCCAATGACCCAAGGCGCCTGATCGGCCAGTCTGCGCACCACAAAAGCATGCTCGGTTTCAGGCAAAACAAACGGCGGATTCAGTGCATCAATCTCAATGCGTGTGCCGTTGGGCGCGATTAACTCGCGCGCGCCATCAGCAAAACCATCCGGATCGTCCGTCAGAATTCTAAGCGTCCCCGGCGTTTCGGTTGCTTCCGCATCGATACGAACGCGCAACCCGTGGCCCGAAAACACTGCCACCGTCGGATCATCAGCCGGATAAATCGTGTCCATCCGCATCTTCAAAACCTTTGTGAAGAAAGGAATATCGTCGCGCAGCTCATTCGTCGGCAGCCGCACTTCGGCACAGATTTCGGTCATTCTTGCCCTCCTGACCCGATTTGCGCCAGACTGCCCCTCACAAAGCAAACGCGCAAGCCTGTCGCCTTGACGAAGAAACACGGTCGGGATAAGCGCTAAACAATAATTGTTTAACGTTAAACAAAATTCGGGAGGGACAGGGTAATGAGCGATCCGAAACAGGAGGCGCTGCGCAAGGCCGCGCTCTATTATCACGCAAACCCCAAGCCCGGAAAACTTGAAATTCGCGCCACCAAGCCACTGGCAAACGGTCGCGATCTGGCGCTGGCTTACTCCCCCGGCGTCGCTGAAGCCTGTCTTGAGATCAAAGCCGACGCCAAAACCGCCCGCGATTACACCTCACGCGGCAACCTTGTGGCCGTTGTCACAAACGGCTCGGCTGTGCTTGGTCTCGGCAATATCGGCGGACTTGCCTCAAAGCCGGTGATGGAAGGCAAAGCGGTTCTATTCAAGAAATTCGCCAACATCGACTGCTTCGATATCGAGCTGAACGAAAGCGATCCAGAAAAACTGGCGGAAATCGTCTGCGCGCTGGAACCCACGTTCGGCGCGATCAATCTTGAGGACATCAAAGCCCCCGATTGCTTCATCGTCGAGGACATCTGCCGACAGCGCATGAATATCCCCGTGTTTCACGACGACCAGCACGGCACCGCCATTGTCGTCGGTGCAGCGGCCACAAACGCGCTGCGCGTCGCCGGGAAGTCCTTCGAGGACATCAAAATCGTCTCCACGGGCGGCGGCGCTGCGGGTATCGCCTGCCTCAACATGCTGCTGAAACTCGGCGTAAAGCGCGAGAATGTATTCCTTGTCGACATTGAAGGCCTCGTCCACGAGGGCCGCGAGAAAGACATGACGCCGCAAAAGGCCGACTACGCACAACCCGGTGGCCCGCGCACGCTCGATGATGTCATCGAAGGCGCAGACCTGTTCCTTGGCCTGTCTGGCCCCGGTGTTCTGAAGCCCGAGATGGTCAACAAGATGGCCAAACGACCCATCATTTTCGCGCTGGCCAACCCAACGCCGGAAATCATGCCCGACCTCGCCCGCCAGGTTGCTCCTGACGCTATCATTGCGACGGGTCGCTCGGATTTCCCAAATCAGGTCAACAATGTCCTCTGCTTCCCCTTCATCTTCCGCGGCGCATTGGATGTGGGTGCCACAACGATCAACGACGAAATGAAAATCGCCTGCGTCGAAGGCATTGCCGCCCTCGCGCGCGCCACCACAAGCGCCGAAGCGGCGGCCGCCTATCAGGGCGAACAACTCACATTCGGTGCCGACTACCTCATCCCCAAGCCATTTGACCCCCGCCTTATGGGCGTTGTGGCCAGCGCCGTCGCCGGTGCCGCAATGGAGACCGGCGTGGCCGAACGACCGCTGGAAGACATACAGGCCTACAAAGCCAAGCTGGACGGGTCGGTCTTCAAGTCTGCCCTCATCATGCGCCCCGTCTTTGAGGCCGCCGCCACCGCACAACGCAAAATCGTCTTTGCCGAAGGCGAGGACGAACGCGTCCTGCGCGCCGCCAACGCCATGCTGGAAAGCACGACAGACAAACCCGTGCTGATTGGTCGCCCTGACGTCATCGAAAGCCGCATCGAACGCGCGGGCCTCGCAATTCACGCCGGCGTCGACTTCGATGTGGTGAACCCCGAAAACGACCCACGCTATCGCGATTACTGGCAAACCTATCACAGCCTGATGGACCGCAACGGCGTCACGCCTGATCTGGCCCGCGCCGTCATGCGCACCAACACCACTGCCATCGGCGCGGTCATGGTGTATCGCGAAGAGGCCGACAGTCTGATCTGCGGCACCTTCGGTCAGTATCTCTGGCACCTGAACTACATCACGCAAATTCTCGCTCAGGATGACTTCCACCCCATCGGCGCCCTCAGCCTGATGGTCCTCGAAGACGGCCCGATGTTCGTGGCCGACACGCAGGTTCATCCTGAACCCAACCCCCAGCAAATCGCCGAAGTCGTCATCGCCGCCGCCCGCCACGTGCGCCGCTTCGGCATCGCTCCCAAAATCGCACTCTGTTCCCATAGCCAGTTCGGCAACCTCGACTGCGAAACCGGACGTCGCATGCGTGCTGCCATCGATATCCTCGACAGCGCGCCGCGCAATTTTGAATACGAAGGCGAAATGCATGCCGACGCCGCGCTCGACCCCGAACTACGCGAGCGCATTATGCCCAACGCGCGCTTCGAAGGCCCCGCCAATGTTCTGATCTTCGCCAACACAGACGCGGCCTCCGGCGTGCGCAACATTCTCAAGCTCAAAGCTGGCGGACTGGAAGTCGGTCCGATCCTGATGGGCATGGGCAATCGCGGCCACATCGTCACC
Source organism: Boseongicola sp. (assembly GCA_013042105.1). Lineage (GTDB taxonomy): Bacteria > Pseudomonadota > Alphaproteobacteria > Rhodobacterales > Rhodobacteraceae > Boseongicola. The sequence continues at coordinate 8,671 of JABDQU010000031.1, read as the reverse complement.
CCTTCGATCACCGCGCGCGGGCTTTTGAACATGTCGGCATTGGCCGGGACGCCGGTCTCGCTCTACAGCTAGGTGATTCCCGAAAGGCGCGATCTGACCCGAACATCTCGGCTTTGCAACTTTGCAACCCGGTCGCTCCGGACGCGCGCCAAAAGCATTAAGCGAGGGGGTTTGCAAAATTTTGCAACCCCTGATCGCAAACTCTGCAAATATTTTGCGATAAACTGCCACGCCCCTACGCGCAAAGCTTGCCCACCGCACACCTGACGCCCTATTCCGTTAAGAACTCGAGGAGGAGGGACACATGGGCTATCGCGACGTCTATTCGGCTGCACAGGCAGATCCAGAACGCTTTTGGATGGAGGCAGCGCAAGCGATCGACTGGGTCACGCCCCCAACCCGCGCCCTCAACGCCGACAACGCCCCGCTTTACGAGTGGTTCACCGATGCCGAAGTGAACACCTGCTGGAACGCCGTCGACCGCCACGTCGAGGCCGGCAACGGAGACCGCGCCGCGATCATCTACGACAGCCCTATCACCGGCCAGAATACCACGACCACCTACGCCCAGCTTCAAACCCAGACCGCAGCCCTTGCAGGTGCACTCGCGGAGCGCGGCGTCACCAATGGTGACCGCGTCATCATCTACATGTCGATGGTGCCCGAAGCCCTCGTTGCGATGCTGGCTTGTGCCCGCATCGGGGCGATCCACTCGGTCGTCTTCGGTGGGTTCGCAGCCCACGAGCTTGCCGTGCGCATCGACGACGCCAAGCCAAAAGCGATCATCGCCACATCCTGCGGCGTCGAGCCGAACCGAGTCGTTGAATACAAACCGCTTCTGGACGCCGCCATAGAGATGTCCGAGCACAAACCCGACTTCACGATCATCCTTCAGCGAGAGCAAGCCATCGGCAAATTGATCGAAGGCCGCGACTTCGACTGGCAAGACGCCGTGTCACAAGCCACTCCGGCAGCCTGCGTCCCCGTCGCCGGGAACCACCCCGCCTATATTCTCTACACCTCCGGCACCACTGGCCAGCCCAAAGGCGTGGTCCGCCCGACCGCAGGTCACCTCGTCGCGCTGAACTGGACGATGAAGAACATCTACAACGTCGAACCCGGCGACGTGTATTGGGCCGCCTCGGACGTCGGCTGGGTCGTGGGCCACAGCTACATTTGCTACGCCCCCCTAATCCACGGCAACACCACCATCGTCTTTGAAGGCAAACCCGTCGGCACCCCGGACGCAGGAACCTTCTGGCGCGTCATTCAGGACCATAACGTTAAAGTCCTGTTTACCGCCCCAACCGCCTTCCGCGCCATCAAACGCGAGGACCCGAAAGGCGAACTGGTGAAGGACTATGACCTCTCCTCGCTCGACACTCTCTACCTTGCTGGCGAACGCGCCGATCCCGACACCATCGAATGGGCGGAAAAGATGCTGAACGTGCCCGTCATCGACCACTGGTGGCAAACCGAAACCGGCTACGCGATTGCCGCCAACCCGATGGGCATCGAACAACTGCCCGTGAAAATCGGCTCGCCTTCCGTCGCCATGCCCGGCTGGGACATTCAAATCCTCGACGAAGCAGGCCACCCGGTCGCCCCCGGCGAACTTGGCGCAATCGCTGCCAAACTCCCCCTGCCACCGGGCACGCTCCCAACGCTCTGGAACGCCGAAGAGCGCTTTCGCAAAAGCTATCTCGATCACTTCCCCGGCTACTATGAAACCGGAGACGCGGGCTACATCGACGAAGACGGCTACCTCTACATCATGGCCCGTACCGATGACGTCATCAACGTCGCAGGCCACCGCCTGTCGACTGGCGGCATGGAAGAAGTGCTCGCCGCCCACCCGGATGTCGCCGAATGTGCCGTGATCGGCGTGACAGACGAACTGAAAGGCCAGCTTCCGGTCGGGTTCCTCTGCACCAACGCCGGGACCACGCGTTCGGACGCCGAGATCGTCGCCGATTGTGTCAAACTCGTGCGCGACAACATCGGCCCTGTCGCAGCCTTCAAGCTCGCCTGCTGTGTGCCGCGTCTGCCCAAAACCCGTTCTGGCAAGATCCTGCGTGGCACCATGGTCAAAATCGCCGATGGAGCAGACTTCAAAATGCCTGCCACAATCGACGACCCGGCGATCCTTGATGAGATCAAAGAGGCTCTGCAAGGCATCGGTTACGCCAAAAGCTGACCGCTCTTTTCAGCGTTAATCCATACCACTAAGGTGCCCGGAGCATGCCGGACACCGCCCCCACCCTCCTTATCGTCGCGCAATCAGGACGCCTGACCTACGAAGCCGTCCTGTTCGCCGCCTCTCTTCGCAAAGCCGCACCAGATTTTGCCGGCAAACTCGTCATAGCCGAACCGCGACCCGGCCCCTTGTGGAACGATGATCCCGGAATAACAGACGAGGACGCCCGTGATTTCCTAACCGACCTCGGCGCCGAAATCCGCAGCTTCGAAAGCCACCATTTCGGCAAAACCTATCCTTCAGGTAACAAGGTCGAAGCCCTCTCGACCCTCGATAAAGACGAACCCTTCGTCTTCTTCGATACTGACACACTGATCACCGGCCCGATTGACCAGATCGCCTTCAACTTCGACCAGCCCAGCGCCTCCATGGCCCGCACCGGCACGTGGCCCGACCCGCCGCTCTATGGCCCGAGCTACGCCGAGATTTGGCAAGCCATCTACGACCGCTTCGATGTGCCCTTCGCGCCAACCCTCGACACCACACAACCCGACGACCACTGGGAACGATACCTCTACTTCAACGCAGGATGGTTCTACGCCCGCGACCCGCACGATTTCCGCGACCGCATGCTGACCGTCATGACCAGCCTGCGTGACGATCCGATGGAAGTCCTCGCCTCGCAGAGCCTGTTCCCTTGGCTCGACCAAATCGCTTTGCCTGTGGTCATATCGGCCCTGGGTGGCTGCCGCCCGGACGAAACACTCAAAGGTCTCGACGGCAACATCACGAACCACTGGCGCGCCCTGCCGCTCTTTTACGCCCGCGCATCAGACGCACAACTCGCCTTCTTCGAAGACCTCACCCGTCCCAACAAAATCAAGCGTATCCTGAAAACCTATGACCCCTTCCGACGCATGATCTACCAGCGGCGCGGAACCCGCGTGCGCGCTCTGTTCGACCAAAACGATCTCCCTGCAAAGGAACAATCCATCCGCGCAAGGATTAAGAGAAACCGATTGTGGATGCGTTGAACCTTGCATTCAGCGCCTTCGGCAACCAACTGTAAGCATACTTTGACGCAATGGAACCGGAGGCCGCGACAATGGCGCAGCAAAATCCAAAGCAAAACGTGATAAATATGATCGCCGAAAGCTTTGACCCCGCCGCCCCGAACCTCGTGCGCCAGATGTTCAACGCAGCCGGTGCCCGCGCCCCCGAGGTCATCTGGTCCCCTTCAGACATCGAGATCCGCAACCCGCTTTTGCGCGAATTTGCCGCCGTCTGCCGCGTCCTTGCCCGCGAAGATGGCAGCCTGCCCGATACAGACATCAACCTTGACCACTTCGGCGATCTGAAAGAGTGGATCATGATGATCGAACCTGTCGAAGGCGACGACGACTTCCTCTACACCTACTACGGTGAAGGCATCGCGCAACACTATGGTCGCGACATGACCGGTCAGAAGTCCTCGCAGTTCGGCGGCCATATTGGCCCATTTATCACTGGCCTTTACAGCGCCATGCTCGAACGTGGCGAGGTCGTGTATACCGAACACGAACCACCGCAAAACGTCTTCGTGCGCGCATGGCAGCGCTATATCGTGCCGCGCAGCGATGACACCGGTAAGACCACCGGCTTTCTTGCCCTGAATGTCCCCGAAAACGAGCTTCGCGCTGGTCTTGAACTGATGATCGACCCGGTGATGGTGGTCAGCGAAGACGAAAAGATCGTCTATGCCAACCGTGCCGCCCAAGCGATGTTCAAACTGCCAGCTGTTCGCCGGGACGAAGCGTTCCAGCAAGCGACAGGCATGCCACTGGACGTCCACAGAACGCCGCTTGAAATGCTCGCTCAGCATCGGGTCGAGGATTCAGTCCAATTGACGATCCGCGATACAATCGTGGAACGTCTCGTGATGACGGTCAGTGCGGCGCAATACAAAGACACCGCCTACTACGTCGTGGTTATGCGCCTGATCGGCACCTGATCCGCCATTGCGGCCACTGCGTCACTATTCTAGGGTCCGGCCAAATTCATTTTTGGGAGTCCTAGAGAATGTCCGATCGCCCACAAGGCTTTGATACACTTCAGATTCACGCCGGAGCCAACCCGGATCCAGCCACCGGCGCACGTCAAATCCCGATTTATCAGACGACGGCTTATGTCTTCCGCGACGCCGATCACGCCGCCGCTCTGTTCAATCTGGCCGAAGTCGGCAACATCTATTCGCGCCTGACGAACCCGACAGTCTCGGCCCTTGCCGAGCGTATCACACACCTTGAAGGCGGCGTCGGCGGCATCTGCTGTTCGTCCGGTCACGCAGCCCAGATCATGGCACTCTTCCCACTGATGATGCCCGGCACGAACGTAGTCGCCTCGAACAAGCTCTACGGCGGCACCTACACACAGCTTACCAACACGATCAAACGCTTCGGCTGGTCCGCAACACTGGTCGACTTCGACGATCTCGACGCCGTCCGCGCCGCAATTGACGACAACACCCGTGCGATCTTCTGCGAGAGCATCGCCAACCCAGGTGGCTACATCACAGACCTCGACGCCATCGGGAAACTGGCCGACGAAGTGGGCCTGCCGCTTATCGTCGACAACACCTCCGCCACACCATACCTGTGCAATCCGATCAAGCACGGTGCGACACTCGTGGTTCACTCGACCACCAAATACCTGACTGGGAACGGCACAGTGACCGGCGGTGCAGTGATCGACAGCGGCAAATTCGATTGGGGCAAATCCGGCAAATTCCCGTCTCTCGCCTCGCCCGAACCCGCCTATCACGGCCTCAACTTCTATGAAGCCCTCGGCGGCATGGCCTTCACCTTCCACTCGATCGCCGTCGGCCTTCGCGACCTCGGCATGACGATGAACCCACAAGGCGCGCACTACACGCTGATGGGCATCGAAACCCTGTCCCTGCGCATGCGCAAACACGTCGAGAACGCGCAGATTGTCTCGAAATGGCTCGAAAACGACCCACGTGTCGAGAAAGTCACCTACGCGGGTCTCGAAAGCTCGCCCTACTTCGAGCGTGTCGCCCGCATCTGCCCGAACGGCGCAGGCGCACTCTTCACGGTTGCTGTCAAAGGCGGCTACGAGGCTTGCGTCAAACTGGTCGACAGCCTTGAGTTGTTCAGCCACGTCGCCAACCTTGGCGACGCTCGCTCGCTGATCATCCACTCGGCCTCGACAACACACCGCCAGTTGTCCGACGAACAGCGCGAAGCCGCAGGCGCGTCCGCCAACGTTGTCCGCCTGTCCATTGGCATCGAAGACGCCGACGACATCATCGCCGATCTTGATCAGGCGCTGACCAAAGCAACGTCCTAACGTATTGACCGGGGCGGCGAAAACCGCCCCGGCCCTACCCGCGAGGGAACCCCATGGTCGATATTGCAACCCGCGTCTGGAACCATAAATGGAAGATCGACCCGATCGTCCGTTCACTGATTGACGACGACTTTTACAAGTTGCTGATGTGCCAGTCGGTGTTCCACAATCACCCGACCACACGCGTCACCTTCAGCCTGATCAACCGCGCCAAACACATTCCGCTGGCCAATCTGATCGATGAAGGCGAACTGCGCGAGCAACTTGACCACATCCGATCCCTGTCGCTCACGCGCGGCGAAAACACGTGGCTGCGCGGCAATACATTCTACGGCAAACGCCAGATGTTCCGCTCCGACTTCATGGAATGGTTCGAAAACCTCCGCTTACCACCTTACCACCTTGAACGCGTCGGCGACCAATACGAGTTGACCTTTGAAGGTTCATGGCCTGAAGTCATGCTCTGGGAAATCCCGGCCCTTGCGGTGCTGATGGAACTCAGGGGCCGCGCCGTTCTGAAAGACATGGGTCGCTTTGAGCTGCAGGTGCTCTACGCCCAGGCCATGACCCGAGTCTGGAAAAAAGTCGAAGCCTTGCGCGACCTCGACGGCCTTCTCCTCGCCGACTTTGGCACCCGCCGCCGCCACTCGTTCCTGTGGCAAGACTGGTGCGTTCAGGCCCTCCACGAAGGCCTTGGCGCGAACTTCATCGGCACGTCCAACTGTCTCATCGCCAAAAACCGCGACTTGGAAGCCATCGGCACCAACGCCCACGAACTTCCCATGGTCTATTCGGCACTTGCTTCATCCGACGAAGAACTGGCCCAAGCCCCCTACCGCGTTCTGGCAGACTGGCACGAAGAACACGACGGCAACCTGCGCATCATTCTGCCCGACACCTACGGCACCGAACAATTCCTCGCCAACGCGCCCGACTGGCTTGCAGGCTGGACCGGTATCCGTGTCGATTCAGGCGATCCGGCCACCGGCGCCGAAACCGCGATCCGCTGGTGGAAAGACCGCGGCGAAGACCCGACCGAGAAACTCGTCATCTTCTCAGACGGCCTTGACGTCGACAAGATCATCGAACTCCACAGCCAGTTTGCAGGCCGCGTGCGCGTCAGCTTCGGTTGGGGGACAATGCTGACCAATGACTTCCGCGGCCTCGTGCCGGGCGACGCTCTGGCCCCCTTCTCACTTGTCTGCAAAGCGGTTGCTGCAAACGGTTTCCCCACGGTCAAGCTCAGCGATAACCCCAAAAAAGCCATGGGCCCCGCCGACGAAATCCAGCGCTACAAACGTGTCTTCGGCGTCGGTGATCAAATCGCACAAGACGTCGTCGTCTAAGCCGAGACCCTCACCCGCGCCGTGATCGGCAGATGGTCCGAGGCAACCTTCGTCAAAGGCGTCTCAACGACTGCTGCGTCCTCCAACGCCACCGCGCTGTCCAACGCAATCCGGTCCAAAGCCGCTACCGGACGCGAGGCATGAAACGTCGCCCCGGGCGCATGCACATCAAACTCCGGCAACCCTGGAAACCCGCGCCCCCTGCCCCATTCGTTGAAATCACCCAGTATGACTGTCGGGCGCGCCTCCAGCGCCGCCAACCGCTCGCGGATCGCATGATACTGCTGCATGCGGGATCGCGTCATCAATCCAAGATGCACAGCCACGATGCGCAAGACTTCGGTGCCACGCTGGATATCGGCAAACACAGCCCCGCGCGGTTCAATTCCCGGCAAATCCATAACCTCGAAATGCAGACACCGGGCATCAGGCCCAAGCAGCACCGCATTGCCATGCCAGCCCAGACTGACGTCACTCCGCCCAACCGGGATCGGCGTATAATCCGTCTCGCCCGCAATCATCCAATGAGGCAATGCCGCCGGACGACGCCCAAGCCGTCGATCCGCCTCCTGAAGAACGACCACATCCGCTTCAAGCGCGTTTAGCCCGTTCAAAATGCGCAAAGGATCACGCTTGCGGTCCAGACCTACGCATTTGCGCACATTCCAGCTTGCCAACGAGAAGTCATTCATTTTTTGAAACCGCACCGCCCACCTTTTGCAAACCTCTCTCTTCAAATATGATCGATTTCATGAATTTCGAGCGCATCCCATATCTGACCCTCGTGATCTGGGGGATCCTTGCCATCGCCTTCGTGGTGGCGCTGTTCACCTCTCAATGGGCAAACGCCTTCGTCACCATTGTTGCTTTGACACTGACATTGCTTCCGTCAGTCTTCTCAAACCGCTTCCAGATCCAACTTCCGCTCAGCTTTCTGGCAGCAATTTCTCTCTTCCTTTTCGCAACCCTGTTCTTGGGTGAAATATTTGATTTCTATAATAAATTCTGGTGGTGGGATGTCCTGCTTCATGCCAGCTCCGCCGTAGGCTTCGGCATTATCGGCTTTCTCTTCATTTTCTACCTCTTTCAGGGGGACCGCTACAACGCCCCTCCCTGGGCTCTCGGCGTGATCGCCTTCTGCGTCGCTCTCGCTATCGGCACGCTTTGGGAGATCTTCGAGTTTGCAATGGACGAAATCTTTGGCCTCAACATGCAAAAGAGCGGCCTCGTCGATACGATGTCAGATCTCATCGTCGACACAATAGGAGCCAGCTTTGGCGCAATTTCCGGCTTTTTATGGCTGAAAGGCCGCTCGCTCGGCCTATCTGGCATGATTGACGAGTTCATTCACATCAACCGCGCACTCTACCATCGCGTCAGCCAACGCATAAACAACAAGGATAACGCCGAGAAATGACCCCCCTTGTCCGCCTTTTTATCCGTCAGGGACTTTTCGGCCTCGCGCTCGGCCTCGTGTTCGCGATTCTCGTGGTCGGCTTCAACGTCGCAAATCTGCGCCACCTCGTTCAGAACGTGGACGGAGGATTCATGGCGTTCTGGCTGCTGGCGTTTTTCTCAGGCTCGGTCTTTGGCGGCGCGCATATCGCGATCACCGTGATGATGATGCAATGGAAAACCGAAGAAGAACATCAGGACGAAAAGTGACGGGACCACCGCGACCGTAAGGGTGCATTAAATTCCCGAGGACCTGTTTGCACAGGTGGGCGCCAGGTAAGTGGACCAGGATCCAAACAGAGCCAGCTCCCTCGGAATTGAGTAA
>JABDQU010000023.1 GCA_013042105.1 Boseongicola sp. | reverse complement strand
GCCATGTGCGGGGCAATGATCTGATTTGCGGCGTGCACAATTGGGACTACCGGCTGGACAGCGGTGTGTCTGCTTACGCCAATGATGAGAAGTTGCCGAAGTTCACATCCTGGGTCGAGGACGGGTTCGTTTGCGTGGATGCGGACGAGATCAACGCCTGGGGGCACGACAATCCGCAGCCCTATAATCGCGACGCGTATCTGGGGCTTTATGCGGACCCAAGTCATGGGACGGACGCGGAGCCTTACAACGGGTTGATCCAGCGGTATGCCAAGCAGGGTTTGTCGAAGACCGGGCATCACGGGGTGGTGGAATCGATGGGCGTCCCGCGGGGCGAATTGCCGGATTGGGACGATATTCAGTTGCTGACGGCGCAGTTGCACAAGCCTCCGTTGTTGGATGAGGACCCGGTCGGGACCGAAGTTGTCATCGGGCCGAATGCGCAGAAACCGTTGAAATTGAAGATACCCTTGTTTGTATCGGACATGAGTTTCGGAGCTTTGTCGGAAAGCGCCAAGGTCGCCTTGGCGCGCGGGGCCGAGATGGCGGGGACAGGAATTTGTTCGGGCGAGGGAGGCATGTTGCCCGAGGAGCAGGCTGAGAATTCGCGGTATTTCTACGAGTTGGCCTCGGGGCGGTTTGGCTTTTCGTGGGACAAGCTGGACCGGGTGCAGGCGTTTCACTTCAAAGGCGGGCAGGGGGCAAAGACCGGGACCGGAGGCCATTTGCCGGGCGAGAAGGTGCAGGGCAAGATCGCAGAGGTGCGGGATCTGGAGCCGGGCACGGCGGCGGTGTCGCCGTCGCGGTTTCCCGACTGGACCGAGGTGTCTCAGATCAAGGAATTTGAGGACGAAGTTCGCGACCGCTCTCGCGGAATTCCGATTCGCTACAAGCTGTCGGCGCAGCATATCGAGAAGGACATCGATGCGGCTTTGGAGATTGGTGTCGACTATGTGATTTTGGACGGACGCGGCGGTGGCACGGGGGCGGCTCCGGTGATTTTCCGCGACAATATTTCGGTGCCGACGATCCCTGCATTGGCACGCGCGCGCCGGCACTTGGACGTCTTGGGACGGCAGGATGTGACGCTGGTGATCACAGGCGGTTTGCGCAAACCGGCGGACTTCATCAAGGCGATGGCTCTGGGGGCGGATGCAATTGCGGTGTCAAACGCAGCGATGCAGGCAATAGGGTGTCTGGCGATGCGGGCGTGTCATACCAACAATTGCCCGGTCGGCATCGCGACGCAAAAGCCGCATCTGGTGAACCGGTTGGTGGCCGAGAAATCCGCACGGCAGTTGGCGAATTTCTTTGAGGCGAGTGTCGAGTTGATGCAGGTGATGGCGCGGGCCTGCGGGCACGATCATTTGTCGAAGTTCAATGCCGACGATCTGACGACGTGGAAAAAGGACATGGCCGAAATTTCTGGTGTGCGCTTTGGGGGTGTTGGGTAGCGCGGAGGCGTCAGTCCGCCGGCACTTCGTCAGTCAGAACGCGGCGCGCGATTTCGGTCAGCGTGCTTTCGATGTCGATTGAGAGATCGACCTTGCTGAGTTTTCCGTCGATCCTGAGAAATGACAGGCCGTGGACGAAGCTCCATAGAAGGAAGGCGCGCTGGATGTCCTGCGCGTTGATCTCGTCGCTTCCACGGCACCATGCGACTTCTTGCTGGACCAATGTGAAGGTGCCGTGACCGAGTTCTTTCAGGGCCTCGTCATCGTCATTTTCGTTGGCAAAGCCGAACATCAGGCGGAAGACGCCGGGTTCTTCCTGCGCAAACCTGACGTAGACGCGGCCCAAAGCGACGATGCGATCAAGCGTGCCGGGGGCGTGGGGGCTGACTTCTTCAACCATCTGCGCGCGTTGGCGGTGCATGCCGAGAATGCAGACCTCTTGCAGCATTTCTTCTTTGTTTTTGAAATGCTTGTAGGGGGCGGCGGTGGATACTCCGGCAATACGGCAGGCCTCGGAGACTGAAAACTGCTCGGGGCCTTTTTCTTCGACCAGAACGCGCGCGGCCTCAATCAGCTGCGTGCGCAGGTCGCCGTGGTGGTAGCTGTCACGTTTGCCGGTTTTCTGGTCAGTCTTCATGATCCAATGTCTTTCAGAGCGCGTAATACTTGTCAAAGTAAGAGTTTCTAACTTATGTAAGAGGTTCTAACTTGCCAAGTCCGATTCGAGAGGTTTCGACATGACAGAGACGACAAAACGCGGATTTCTGTCGCGTGCGGTGCGCTGGGTGCTGTCGAGCACGCTGACCCTGATTGTTGTGGCGGGCGCGGTGGCGGCGGTGATGCTTGGCGCGGCGGCATTGGCGAACCGGTCGGCGGATGTGCCGGAACCCGAGGCGGCAGCGACGACGCGGGTGGCTGTCGAGGCGTTGCAGCGGCAGGACAGCTATGTGGTCGGGCGCACGTTTGTCGGACAGGTCGAAGCGCGGGCGACGGTGGATTTGTCGTTTGAGTTGGGTGGCCGGTTGGTTTCGCTTTTGGTGGATGAGGGCGAGGAGGTTGCAGCGGGGCAGATTTTGGCGTCGTTGGATACGGCTTTGTTGAAGGCGGAAGAGACCCGGCAAGAGGCTGCGCGGGCGGCGACGTTGACGCAGTTGGAGTTGGCCGAGACGCGTTTGGTGCGGGCAGAAGCGTTGCGGTTGGAAGGCTTTGCAAGTGTCGAGACGCTGGATCAGGCTTTGGCGACGCGAAACGAGTTGCAGAGCCGTTTGGCCGAGATTGACGCGAGTTTGCAGTCAGTGGCGATCAACCTTGAGAAATCCGTGATGCCTGCGCCGTTTCAGGGCCGCGTGGGGGCGCAATTTGTCGATGAGGGCACGGCTTTGACGGCCGGGCAACCTGTGGCGAGTCTGATTGAAACGGGTGTGGCTGAGGTGCGGGTCGGGCTGCCATTGGGGCTTGATCGCGCCAGTCTTGATGGGGCCGAGGTTGATGTGGGCGGGGTTGTTTACCCGGCGACACTGATCCAGTTTCGCCCGGATATTGACCCGCTGACGCGCACGCAGACGGCGTTGTTTGCGATTGAGACCGAGACGCCTCCGGTGTTCGGGCAGACCGCGACATTGCGGGTTGAGACGGATGTCGCGGCCTCGGGGGTTTGGATTGGGCTTGATGCACTGCAGGAGGGTGCGGGCGGGGTCTGGACCATGCTTGTGGTCGAAGACAGCGTTGTCAAACCGGCGACGGTCGAGGTTCTACACGCCGAGGAAACGCGGGTTTTCGTGCGGGGGTCATTTCAGGACGGGGCGTTGATGATCCGCTCGGGCGCGCATCGTGTGGTGCCGGGGCAGGTCGTCGAAATTATAAGCGCCGAGGGTTAAGTTCATGGAAACGCTGACGTTCCGACAGCCTCGGCTTGTTGCTTTGATCCTTTTGGTGCTGGTTTCGGCGGGCTTGTCGTCGTTCTTGTCGCTGGGACGGCAGGAAGATCCGACGATCACCAATATCTTTGCGGTCGTCACAACGTCTTTCCCGGGCGCCGATCCGGCGCGGGTTGAGGCGCTTGTGACAAGCGAGATCGAGGAAGAGTTGCGGGCGATTTCGGAGGTGAACATCATCACCTCGGTGTCGCGCACCGGTGTTTCGGTGGTGTCGGTCGAATTGTTGGAAACGCTCGATGAGGCCACGATTGAGCAGGTCTGGTCGGAAGCGCGCGATGCGGTGGAAGACGCGCGGCGCGATTTCCCGGCGGGGGTTCAGCCGCCGGAGTTCAATGCAGAAGGGATCAGTGCCTATTCGGCTGTGATTTCGGTGACGGCAGACCACGACGACGTGCCGATCACACTGGCGCATGCCCATGCAGAGGCCTTGGCGGACCGGTTGCGCTCGATCCCGTCGACGCGGGCGGTGGATTTGTTTGGGGAGCCGGAAGAGGAAGTTCTGGTCACGGTCGATCAGGTGCAGGCGGCGGCTTTGGGGCTGACGCCCGCCGAGATTTCGGCGCGGATTGCGGCGGCGGATGGCAAGGTTCAGGCGGGGCGCCTTTTGGGCGGGCAGTCGGATTTGACGATCAATATCTCGGGCGAGATTGATGCTTTGGACCGGCTGTCGCGCATCGTTTTGCGCGAGAGCGACACGGGCGCGGTGGTGACAGTGACGGATGTGGCCGAGGTCACGCGCGGGGCGCGCGATCCGGCGGCTGAACTGGCGATTGCGAACGGACGGCCTGCGGTTTTGATCGGGATTCTAGCGCAGGATGGTGTGCAGATTGACCGTTGGATGGAGTTCGTGCGCAGCGAATTGGCCGAAGGGCAGGCGTCCGTGCCTCAGGGGATTTCCGAGACGCTGCTGTTTGATCAGAGCACCTATAC
>JABDQU010000015.1 GCA_013042105.1 Boseongicola sp. | reverse complement strand
TCTGCGCGCGGCTTTCGACTTGGAAGACGCCCAAGCTGTCGGCGCGGCAGAGCATGTCGTAGGTCGCGGGGTCTTCGGGGGGCAGGGTGGCCAGCGTGTAGTCGATGTGGTGGTGGCGGTTGATCAGATCGAAGGCTTTGCGGATGCAGGACAGCATGCCGAGGGCGAGGATGTCGACTTTGAGGATGCCCAAGCTGTCGATGTCGTCTTTGTCCCAGCAGATGACGGTGCGGTCTTCCATGGTGGCGTTTTCGATGGGGACCAGTTCATCAAGGCGGCCTTCGGTGATGATGAAGCCGCCGACGTGTTGGGACAAATGGCGCGGGAAGCCCTGAATTTCGAAGATGAGTTTCAGGGTTTGCGCGAGGCGGCGGTCGGTCGGGTCGAGGCCTATCTCGCGAAGCTGCTGGTCGGCCATGCCGGAGGTGTCGAAGAAGCCCCAAAGCTGGGAGGAGATCGCGGAGATCGTGTCTTCGGTGAGGCCCATGGCGCGGCCCACTTCGCGGATCGCGCGTTTGCCGCGATAGTGGACGACGGTGGCGCAGAGGCCCGCGCGGTGGCGGCCGTAGCGGTCGTAGATGTGCTGGATCACTTCTTCGCGGCGTTCATGTTCGAAGTCGACGTCGATGTCTGGAGGCTCGTCGCGGGCTTCGGAGACGAAGCGCTCGAAGACCATGGTGCCAATCTCGGGGGAAACGGATGTGACGCCGAGGCAATAGCAGACGACCGAGTTGGCGGCTGAGCCGCGGCCCTGACAGAGGATGTTTCGCGAGCGGGCGAAGGCGACGATATCACGGACCGTGAGGAAATAGGGTTCGTATTTCAGTTTGGCGATGAGGGTCAGTTCATGCGCGAGCAGGGTTTTGACCTTGTCGGGGGCGCCGGAGGGGTAGCGCCATTTCAGGCCTTCGTGGGCGAGGCGTTCAAGGCGCTCGGAGGCGGTTTCGCCCTGAGCTATTTCTGACGGGTATTCGTAGCGCAGCTCATCCAGCGAGAAAGTGAGGCTGTCGGCAAGGTCGCCCGCGCGGGTGACGGCGTCGGTGTGGGGGGCGAGGAACCGGGAGAGGTCGGCTTTTGAGCGCAGGCGTTGCTCGGCGTTGGCAAGGGCGTTGCGCCCAAGGTCATCGACGCGGGTTCCGGTGCGCACGGCGGTCAGGACATCAGCCAGTTTGCGGCGATTGCCGTGGTGCATGAGAGGCGCGGCGCTGGCGATGGTGGTGAGGTGCATTTCCGTTGCGAGGCGGGTGAGATGGTCGAAGCGGTCGCGATCCTGGCCGTCGTATTTGGGGGCGAGAAGCAGATAGCAATCGGGGCCAAAGCGGCGCGTCAGGCGGCGGGCCTCTTGTTGCCATCCGGTCGTGCCGCGCTTTGCGGTTTGCGCGTTTGGCGGGTGGATCAAAAGCGCAAGGTTTGCGCCGAATTCCATCAGATCGTCGAGACGCAACTGGCAGCTGCCCTTCTCGGCACGCAGACGTCCGCGCGAGATCATGCGGCAAAGGTTGGCCCAGCCCTGACGGTCTTTCGGCAAGGCGGTCACGGTGAAGCCGGTATCCAGGACAAGACGCGCCGCGGGGATCAGGCGCGGCACGTTCAGGATCGCGGCAGAGGCATCCAGAGGTGGTGGTGTTCGCCGGGTTTCGAAGGCGGCCTTGGGACCATCGAGGAAATCCTTGATCTCTTCCGGGGCAAGGGTGCCGTTTTTGCGACGCTCAGAGCCGCCGGGGTAGCTTTCAAAGACCTGCGGTTTTCTGGTCCAGAGGTCGACCGGTGCGGGTGGGCCGATCAGGTCACCTTCGGCGCGTTCCTTCACTTGTCGTGCAATCTCGCGAACGCGCGTATGGGCGCGCACGATCCCGGCCACCGAATTCTCATCGGCAATCGCAAGCGCTTTCAGACCCAACAAGGCGGCACGGTCCACGTATTCCTCAGGGTGCGACGCACCCGTCAGGAAGGTGAAGTTTGAGGTGATATTGAGTTCGGCAAATGCCACGTCTCTGCTTCATCCTTTTAAAAATACCTCGGGGTCCGGGGAAGAGCCCCGGTTGGTCGACGCGCGTAGCGCGGCGAAACAAACGACTCAGCGCCACAACAAGATATTCACGTTTTGTTCTCATTTCCAGCTATCTTCCTGCATCAATTTTGAGCATTCGCCCAGCAATTCACGCAGGCCCAATGCTTTTCACGCAAAGAAAACCGACACCTATTGAGTGCGACAAACGGCTTTGTCACAATTTAAATGGAAACAGTTCTTCCTGAGTGTGTTACGAGTGAGACGTCTCGCTGGCTCTGCCTTTTGCATATCAAGAGCAGAGCCAGCGTTTTCTTCCAAAAAATGCGGTATTCTACTCGGCAAGCACGCAATTTCCTGTCCGGTGGCAGTCGAGCAGGCGGCGTTCGCCGTCTTTTGTCCAGTCCATCGCAGTGCCGCCGCATGGTCCGGCCATCAGCGTGTAGACGCCGTTGTCGTCCACTCGCAGCATCGCGATCTGTTCGCGCTTGAAGGTTTCCGCACTGCCGCACCAAGGCCCAAGACAACTGGCGCGGATCTCGATTTTGCGATTGAAGAGTGCGCCGAACCCGTGCTGGGTCAGGGCATAGCCGCTCATGACGGCCTTTGTGATCGCGGGGATTTCGGTTTCGGGCTTGGGTGCCTGTGCGGGTTCGCTAAGGTCGATCCGACCACGCACGGCGAGGTATGTGTCGTCACTGTCGCGCGCCATTTCATAAAGCTGAACCGCGTCCGGGCGCATGCAGGACAAGGCGAAGGCAGGCGTTGCCAGAGCAAGGGCGAGCGCGGCGAGAAGAAAAGCTTTCATTCGGAGCGTTCCAGTTTGTCACGAAAGGCGTTGATCACCTGCGTATAGACGTGGCGTTTGAATGGCACGATATCGCGCAGGACATCGTCGGGTGTGGACCAGCGCCAGCGGGCGAATTCGACGTCATGCGCGGTGAGGTCGATATCGCTGTCGGCACCGTGGAACCTTAGAAGGGCCCATTTCTGCTTTTGACCACGATAGCGGCCTTTCCACATCTTGCCCAAGAGGTGGTCTGGTAAATCATACGTGATCCAGTCCGGCAGGATGGCTTCGATTGTCACCGAGCGGGCGGGCAGGCCGGTTTCTTCTTCCAATTCGCGCAGGGCGGCGTTTTCGATGGTTTCGCCCTTGTCGATGCCGCCTTGAGGCATTTGCCAGGCACCCGGCGTGTCGACGCGCTCACCTGTGAAGATGAGGCCGTTTTGGTTCACGAGCACGACGCCGGCGCAGGGGCGATAGGGGAGGTCATTGGTCATGGGGCACAGTATGG
>JABDQU010000014.1 GCA_013042105.1 Boseongicola sp. | reverse complement strand
GCTGTGGATCTGACGAGCGATGCTGACCCCATATCCCTGCTCGATCGACTTCAGAGCATTGACCTTATCCGGGTAGACTTTCCAAGTTTCGCCGACGGGCGCGGGTTCACAATTGCGCGCCGTTTGCGGCTTATGGGGTTTCAGGGACGCCTGCGCGCCAGCGGTTATGTGATAGCGGATCAATACGCGATGGCACGACGGTCGGGGTTTGACGAGGTCGAAATCGACAAGAAACTTGCCCGGCGTCAACCAGAAGAGCAATGGCTGGCGCGTGCCAATTGGAGCGCGCATGACTATCAATCGCGCCTGCGCGGTTGAACCACGCTTTATTTGACTGACATCAACGTTTAGGACGAGGAACGCCCGTAACAGGGGCGTTAACATTCATGACCGAGCAGAAACCCGTGACCCAAGCTACAGCCAAACCCGTGACCCTTCCAGATGCGCAGCGCGTGACGGACGTCAAACACTATACCGACCGCTTGTTTTCATTCCGCTGCACGCGACCTGCATCGCTGCGATTTCGCTCGGGCGAGTTCGTGATGATCGGTCTTATGGGCGATCCCGACCCGAAAACCGGCAAGCAAAAACCGCTGTTGCGCGCCTATTCCATCGCATCCCCGTCGTGGGACGACGAATTGGAGTTCTATTCGATCAAGGTGCAGGACGGACCATTAACCTCGCGATTACAGCACATTAAACCTGGCGACGAAATTATTCTGCGCCCCAAACCTGTCGGGACTTTGGTGCATGACGCACTTTTGCCGGGCAAGCGTCTTTGGCTTTTTGCAACCGGCACGGGCTTTGCGCCTTTTGCGTCCCTGCTCCGCGATCCGCAAACATATGAAGACTATGACGAAGTCATCATCACGCACACCTGTCGCGAAGTTGGTGAGCTGGCGTATGGGCGCGATTTGATCGAGGCGATACGGCACGACGAGCTTCTGACCGAACTTATTGGTGAAGGATTTGCTGACAAATTGAGGTATTATCCCACCACTACCCGCGAAGAGAGCCCAAAGATGGGACGAATTACCGACTTGATGCGATCCGGAGAGGTCTATCAGGATCTCAGTGTTCCGCCGCTATCGCCCGAAACCGATCGTGCGATGGTTTGTGGAAATCTGGCGTTTAACCTCGAAATCAAAGACATGCTGGAAGACTATGGGCTTGTGGAGGGCGCCAATTCGCGACCGCAGCACTATGTTGTTGAAAAAGCGTTTCTGGACTGAAAAACGCATTGCCAGACTAGGAAAAGCAGGCCGCACCCGAATTGGTCGGGTGCGGCCTTAATCTTAGTTGCCAAGTGCTTCCGAAATTTGATCAAGCACACCCTGAACCATATCCGGATCATTTTCGGCCGCGTTGATCGCTGCGTTGAGCGTTGATTTTGCCAACGTGCCAAGATCGCTTGCGTCAACTTGTGCACGCAACTCCGCTGCGTCGAAAGCGGGGGCTTCAGGCGCGGCGTCACTCACAGCATCCGCCGTTTCAGTAGCGGTTTCTGTCGCCGCCTCGGCTGCATCGGTTGCCGCATCACTGGCAGTGTCAGCCGCTTCGGTTGCCACCTCGGTCGCCGTTTCGGTCGCATCGGTTGCTGTGCCGGTGGCCTCATCAGCCACACCTTGAACTGCGTCCTGAGCCTGCTCGGTCAGATTGTTTAACGCACCTCCGACAGCATCAGCCGCCGCTGTCCCCTCGCCAAGCGCTTCATTTACAGCATCGCTTGCGGCAGTCGCGGCCTCATCAATGGCACTGTTTGCAGCATCCACAGCGCCTTCGACGGCGGTTTCAACCGCATCGCCAACCGCATCGGCCGCTTCGGTTGTTTCCTCAACAGCTTCTTCGACAGTCTCCGGGACTTCAACCGGCGCAGGCGCCTCAACGACAATCGGTTCATCTTCCTGATTTTGCAGGAAAAACCAGCCTGCCGCAGCGACGGCAAGGACGATAACTGCAATAACAATATTTCTCATAACTCAGGTCTCCTGTTAACCAAACTGTGCGCCTCATGCGACCGCGCATCGCCATTGTCCAGCCCCAACGCAGCGTTACGAAAAAACCGGCGAAACACGGCCAACAGCGCAGAAGTCACACGCAGGACCCGAACCCGCGCTTTCATGGTTGTAAGCCGGGCCAACTGCCCTTATTTTGCACGTCCATAACTGCCACAACGAAAAGGACGACCACCATCGCTCGCAGACCACACAACGCACCACCGGTGCGTAACACCGGCCCCCGGATCAACGAACATATCCGTGCGCCAGAAATCCGCCTCATCGGCGCTGAAGGAGAAAACGTCGGCGTGGTGACGCCGGAACGCGCCGTTGATATGGCGATCGAAGCCGGACTGGATCTGGTCGAAATCTCTCCGAATGCCACACCTCCCGTTTGCAAAATCATGGACTTCGGCAAGTTCAAATATGAGCAGCAAAAGCGCGAGAGCGAGGCGAGGAAGAAACAAAAAATCATCGAAGTCAAAGAGGTGAAGTTCCGTCCAAACACGGACACCAACGACTATGATGTGAAGATGCGCAATGTGATGCGGTTCCTCGAAGCGGGTGACAAGGTCAAGGTGACACTGCGGTTTCGCGGGCGCGAGATGGCGCACCAGAACCTCGGCCGCGAGCTTTTGGAACGCGTCGCGGACGACGTCGAAGGGACCGGCAAGGTCGAAAACATGCCCAAAATGGAAGGCCGTCAAATGGTCATGATGATCGGGCCCGCCAAATAAGCTTTCAGTTCAAAGAATTTCATGAAACCCGGCCAGTCATGGCCGGGTTTTTTCGTCTCAACCAGCGACGTCACCCCATCGTATCGGCCACCGACCTTTATTGTTCGAAAGGCGATTGCGCGGCAGAAAGGGCGACACTTGTTTCAAAAAAAACTCGCAGACTTGCAAACCGGATTCACGCTTGGCGCGTGAGCGGGCCGCCAGATAAGCGTCGCAAATGCCGCGCCAGAGACGACCAGCGAGGTCAAGCAAAACACTTCAGACAAGCCGTTCGACACCTGGCACAAGCCTTGCTCAAACTGATCTGCCGGCCACCTTATACCCTTCTTTTTGGTCGAAATATCCCGGGGGTTTGGGGGCAGAGCCCCCTTCCGCCCGTCGCCAAAGGCGAAACAATCGCAGCCCTTTGTCGCCAAGCCATACCTTGCCAGCGCCCCCCCGCCTCCGATAACGTCATCGGGTAGTGTGTTCGGGGGCAAGTGATATGGTAGCGGGGGCTGCTTTATCCGACGATCTTACCGATACCCAATGGCTTGTTCAGCTTGAGGATATTGGCGAGGAAGAAGGATATTTTTCACCATTGGGTGATGATCATGCGGCGGTCTTTGTAGACCGGTCTCAAGAGGTTCTTTTTGTTTCTTTTGAAACCCTTGCAGGGGTGCGTTCTGTCAGCGAGACAGGCATGCCGCTTGGCTTTGATGTCTGTGAAAGCCGAGGCTGGTCGCATCTGACCCTGCTGGCAATGAAGGAAACCTGGTATCGCAGTCACTTCGTTTACGGCTATTTCGACCGTTTGGTCGACGAAGGGTTCTTTGAGGATTTCGACAAGGTCATCTTTTATGGCGCGGGCATGTGCGGATATGCGGCGGCAGCGTTTTCGG
>JABDQU010000009.1 GCA_013042105.1 Boseongicola sp. | reverse complement strand
GGCATCAAAGTGTCGTCGTTGAACGAAGTGAAGTGGCTGGATCTCACGATCGACGGTGCGGACGAATATGACGACGAACTGAACCTGATCAAAGGCGGCGGCGGCGCACTTTTGCAGGAAAAGATCGTCGCAACCGCCTCGGATCGCATGATTGTGATCGCGGACTCGACAAAGAAGGTGAGCACCCTCGGCGCCTTCCCCCTGCCCGTCGAGGTTCTGGGCTTTGGGATGCCAACGACGCAGCTTTTACTGGAAGAGATGCTGAACGGCCTTGATGTCATGGGAAACAAGGCCACGCCACGCATGTCAGGCGATGAGATGTTCGTCACCGATGAAGGCAATCACATTCTGGACTTGCACCTTGGACGCATCGGAAACGCGCGTCAGCTGGCGCTGATCCTCAATCAGGTGCCGGGTGTGGTTGAAAACGGGTTGTTCATTGATATCTGCGATGTGATCGTCACCGGACACGGCGACGGCACGGTTGAAACCCACGACATCAATTCAGGCGAGACCGATACGGCTCAGTTTTTGCCCGAACCCGTCGAAAACGTCTTTCGGGACGCAGGAGTATAATCGCGATGAGTTATGACGTGGATCTGTTTGTCATCGGTGGTGGCTCGGGCGGTGTGCGTGCGGCGCGCACGGCGGCGGCGACCGGTGCAAAGGTGGCCTTGGCGGAAGACAGCCGGATGGGCGGCACCTGTGTGATCCGGGGCTGTGTGCCGAAAAAGCTGATGGTGTTTGCAAGTGAATTCCGTGAAAGCGCGCACCTTGCACAGCAATATGGCTGGAGTGCCACTGCCGGTGATTTCAACTGGACGCAGTTCCGCACGAAGCTGAATGACGAATTGGACCGACTTGAAAACGTCTATCGCAATTTGCTGAACGGTTCAGACGTGGCGATCCATGATGCGCGGGCGACGATGAAGGATGCGCATACGGTATCTCTGTCAAACGGCGAGACGGTGACGGCAGAGACGATCCTTGTGGCAACGGGTGGCCGACCGGTGCGGCCGGATCAGACAAACGCCCATCTCGGCATGGTGTCTGACGATATTTTCAACATGGAAACACTGCCAAAGTCGATCTTGATCATTGGCGGCGGATATATCGCAAGCGAGTTTGCCTGCATTCTGAACGGACTTGGCGTGCAAGTGACGCAGTATTATCGCGGCGCGCAGATCCTGCGGGGCTTTGATGACGAAGCGCGTGGGTTGGTGGCGGACATGATGCAGGAGAAGGGCATCGATCTGCATCTGGGCACGAACATCGTCGAGATGCGCGCGGCCGCCGATATGGATGACGACATGCGCGCGCCCATGGGTGCGCCGGTGCCGGAAGCCGGACCTGACGCCGTTGGCAAGCCTGTCTGGGTCAAGGCCACGAACGGCGATGCACGCGTTTATGATGCGGTGATGTTTGCGACGGGGCGTGCGCCGAACAGCCACGGCCTTGGCCTTGAAGACCTTGGCGTTCAGATCAATCGACGCGGCGCCATCGAAGTCGACGACTATTCAAAGACCGCGGTCGATAACATCTACGCGATTGGCGACGTGACCGACCGCATCCAACTCACCCCCGTCGCGATCCGCGAAGGCATGGCCTTTACCGAAACCGTCTATAAGAACAACCCGACCAAACCCGATCACGAGCTTGTCGCCTCGGCCGTTTTCACGCAGCCGGAACTGGGAACGGTGGGCCTGACCGAAGAGCAGGCCCGCGAGATTGAGCCGATTGATGTCTACTGCACATCGTTCCGGCCCATGCGGTCGGCCTTTGCTGACCGGCCTGACCGGGTCTTGATGAAACTGGTCGTCTCGAAAGAAACCCGCGTCGTGCTAGGTTGTCAGATCGTCGCAGAAGGCGCGGGGGAGTTGATCCAGATGGTGGGTATCGCAATCAAGGCGGGGCTCACAAAAGAAGACTTTGACCGGACCTATGCGGTCCATCCGACGATGTCGGAAGAACTTGTAACGATGCAAAACCCTGTCAGAAGCGCTTGAAAACCACGGCTCAAAGCTACAACTAGCCAATCAAGCGGTAATAACGGACAAAACAAGGAAATGACCTTTCATGGCCAATAACAGTGGCGGACCTTGGGGCGGCGGCTCCGGCGGAGGTGGATCGAACGGCGGCGGAGACGACGACGATCGTCGCCCCGGACGGCGACCCGGACAGCAGGACGGACCGCAGATCCCGGAAATTGAAGAGATT
>JABDQU010000004.1 GCA_013042105.1 Boseongicola sp. | reverse complement strand
GCTTCACCACTTGCAGAGCGACGGTGTTTTCGCCGTTGAAGCGCGCGGTTCCGGCACGGTCTTCAAAGGTGAGGCGGATTTCGGCGAGGTCGCCAAGCGTGATGACGCGGTCGCCTTCGACTTTCACGGGCAGGTTGTAGATGTCCCGCTGGTCGTCGAAGGAGGATGGGATTTTGACCGCGAAGGCTCCGGTGGCGCTTTCGACTTCACCGGCGGCGATCAACTGGTTGTTGTTGGTGACAACCGAGATCAGCTCGCCCGCGGTGACATTGTAGGCCTCAAGGCGCAGGGGGTCGATGATGACTTCGACCATTTCGTCGCGGTGACCTGTGAGGGCCGCTTCAAGCACGGGTTCGAGCGATTCAAGGCGGGCCTGAAGGTCGTTGGCGACGCGCAGGAGGGTGCGTTCGGGCAGCGCGCCGGTGAGGTTCACGATGATGATGGGGAACTCGGAGAAGTTAATCTCGTTGATCGAATACTGCTCGGCCCCGGCGGGGAACTGCGCTTCGGCGCTGTTCATGGCGTCCCGCACGTCGGCCATGATCTTGGTTTTATCCCAGCCGAATTCGAACTCCATCGCCACGCCTGCGTAGCCCTCGGAGGCCGTGCCGGAGATGGATTTCAGTCCGTCGAGGTCCGATAGCTCGGTCTCCATGGGTTTGACGAGCAGCTTTTCGGAATCCTCGGCAGAGATGCCGGGGAAGGGGACCGAGACGAACAGCGCCGGGATTTCGATGTCGGGCTCGCCTTCTTTGGGAAGGCCCGCATAGGACAAGGCCCCTGCAAGAAGCGACAGAATGATGAAGGCGATAACCATGCGGGCACGACCCGCAGCCCAGTCGACGATACCGGTCATTGGGTGGTCTCCTCGCGGTAGGTGACGTTGACAGGCACGCCGTCTGTGACGAACTCCTGTCCCACGACGATGACATCGACGCTGGGCTCAAGGCCGCCGACCCAGATGCCTTCGGTGGTGTCGCGCAGCACCGAGACGGGAGCGAATGTCGCCACGTTGTCGACGGCAAGACGCACGCCGAGGTCGCCTTCGTCGTTCAATGTGAGGGCCGATTGCGGCAAGAGGTGTGCGGTGCTGCCTTCAGACTGAATGCCGATTTCCGCCGTTTGTCCGTCGCTGATAGAGAAATCAGGGTTTGGCACTTCGACATCGACACGGAAGGTGCGCGTGGTCGGGTCTGCTGACCGGCTGAGGAAGGTGACGCGGCCCACGACTTCGCGCCCCGATGCCAAGCGAGCCCCGGCGAGGGCACCGACGGTGACGCGGTCGACCATGGTTTCAGGCACAAAGCCGACCATCTTGATCGGATCAAGCTGAATGATTGTGGCACAAAGCGCGCCCGGCTGCATGAGCGAGCCGATTTCGGCGCTATCGGTTTCGAGAATGCCGCCGAAGGGCGCACGCACTTCGAGTTGATCGAGTTGGTTCTGGGCGGCGGCGACGCGGGCTTCGGCGGACTGAATGCCGGACCGCGCGCTTTCAACGCCACTGATGGCGGATTGTAGTCCGGCGCGGGCGCTTTCGACCGATGCAGTGGCTTGGGCGACCCGTGTTTCGGAGGCAAAACCGCCCTCAGACAGACGCTCGGCGGCGTTATCGTTGATCTCGGCTTCGGTAAGGCGGGCGCGCGCTTCGGCGACGCGGGCCTCGGCTTCGGGCAGGCGGGTTATCGCTTCGCGAAGGCCGGCTTGTGCTTCGTCAAGGGCAATGGCGCGGGTGCCGGGATCGAGGCGACACAGGAGATCACCTTCTTCGACGCGTGCACCGGCCCGCAGTGGATCCGAAATGACCTGGCCCGAGGTTTCGGCGCGCATATCGACCTGACGGGCCGCTTCGGTGCGTCCGCGCAGGATCACAGCCCCGTCGATTGAGGACGCGGATGAGCGCATCGCGACAACGCTGACGGCCGAAGCAGGCGCGTTTTCATCGCGGTCAGCGACGGCGTCGATCACTTCTTCTTCTGCGGCTTCGACTTCAGCACCAGAAAACGAGACAAGCGCATCGCGTTGAAACACCAGAAGGAAGAGGACCCCGACAACGAGGATTGCCGTAATAATTGGAAACAGACGCATCTTGCTACTCTTTTGGCCTTTGATCATTGGTCGGCGGTGAAATGTCCGCAAACCTTCAGGAATAATACTGAACTAATCGGTTCAGTTCTAGCATTTCTGCCCTTTTTTGGCAAATTGCAAGTGGCACGTGTGATTTGACGCCTTTGCAATCGGCAAAAACGCGCGATAAGAGGGCGCAATTGCAAAAAATGTGATCTTTGAGGGGAGTGTGCGGGTGTCGGAACAAGACTCGTTTATTAACGAAGTCAGCGAAGAAGTTCGCAAGGATCGCCTGTATCGCTTGTTCAAGCGATATGGCTGGATCGCGGCTCTGGCGATTGTTGTCATCGTGGGTGGTGCGGCATGGAATGAATGGCGCAAAGCGCAGGCGACTGCGGCGGCGCAGGCTGCGGGTGATGCAATACTCGCAGCCTTTGAAGGTGACGCCGAGTCGCGCGCCGCTGAATTGGCCGAGATTGATGCCGGTGACAACGCGTCTCGAGGGGCGATTCTGATGCTTATGCGAGCAGAAGCGGCTTTGGCGAACGATGATGTGACGGGCGCGGTTGCGTTGCTGGAGAGCCTTGCGAGAGATACGGATGCGCCGGCGTCTTACAGGGACTTGGCGACGCTGAAGGCGGTTATTCTGGGCGCGGGCACAACCGAGCCGGAAGAGCGGATTGCGCGCTTGAATGCACTGGCACTTGGGGGCGGCGCCTTCCGACTTATGGCGTCCGAGCAGATTGCTTTAGCAGAGATCGAGATGGGCGACGCCGAGGCCGCTTTGACGCGTCTGCGTGAAATCAATGCAGATGCCGAGACAAGTCAGGACTTGCGCCGCCGCGCATCGCAGTTGATTGTGGCGTTGGGTGGGTCATTGACCGACGGATAACTGTTCGCATCAAGGGCAGACGTAAGGGGCATCTTGTGGTGAGTCGCAGCTTTAAGACAGGATTGGGCGTAGCATTTGCTTTGGCGATCCTTGTGGGTTGCAGTGAGGAAGAACTCATTCTTCCTGGCGAACGGTTTGATGTGCGCGACCGCGGTGAAGGTGCCGCTGTTGCGGTTGTCGAACAGGGGCCGGGTGTGGCTGAGGGTCCGCCTCCGTCAGTTGAATTGCCGCCTGCACGCTTAAATGCAAGCTGGACGCATGCCGGTGGCAATGCCGCGCATACGATAGCGCATCCCGTTTTGGATCGCGAACTTCAGTCGGTATGGTCGGCCTCCATTGGCGAAGGCAATTCGCGCGGGCATCGGATCACGGCCGATCCCGTTGTCGCGGACGGGCGTGTTTTTACAAAAGACAGTCGCGCTTTGATCTCGGCGTTTTCGCTGAGCGGTGAACGTCTGTGGACGCGGGATTTGACGCCTGCGAGTGATCAATCGAATGATGCCTCGGGCGGGGGGCTTGCGGTCTCTGAGGGCGTGCTCTTTGCGACAAGCGGTTTTGGCACGTTGACGGCTATGGATGCCGCGACCGGGGCCGTGCGCTGGACCCAAGCGTTGAATGCCGCGGCAACAGGCGCGCCAACCGTGTCGGGTGACCGGGTGTTTGTGGCCACGCGCAATGGAATCGGATGGGCGATTGATACGTCCAACGGGCGCATTCTCTGGGAAGTCCTGGGGCGCAGGGGGCCGGCTGGTCTTGTGGGTGGCCCGGGGCCATCAATTGCGGGGCCGTTGGTGATATTTCCGTTTGCCTCAGGCCAGGTGATTGCAGCCGGGATCAACACGGGTGCGCCGACGTGGGGCGCCAGCGTTGCCGGACGTGACGCCACGCGGGCGTTTTCCGTGATCAGCGATCTGACCGGCGCGCCGGTTGTGGACTCAACACGCCTTTATGCAGGCAGTCATGCTGGCCGTGTCGCGGCGGTTTCACTGGCCTCGGGAGAGGTCGAATGGACGGCACAAGTGGGGGCGTTGAACCCAATCTGGTTGGGTGGCAACTCGGTGTTTTTCGTCTCCCCGGAGAGTGTTCTGACGCGATTGGATGCGGCGACAGGTCAGCAATACTGGTCGGTTGAATTGCCGTTTTTCGAGGAAAGCCGCGCGAACCGTTTGAAATCAACGTTCGTGCATTACGGGCCGGTTTTGGCCGGAGGCCGGCTGATCGTGGCGTCCGATGACGGCCTTTTGCGTGAGTTCGATCCGGTATCAGGCGCTCTTTTGAGCGAGACTGAATTGGGTCGCGGCGCGGCGCGCAATCCGGTTGTGGCGGGCGGTGTGTTGTATCTTGTGACCGAGGACGGTCAGATCCGCGCTTTTCGCTGATCCATTAAGCGTGTAAGAGCGCGATCTTACGTATCTTTTGGGCAGGACCCCATGTCTTTTACTTTGGCCATTGTCGGGCGACCGAATGTCGGAAAATCTACGCTTTTCAACCGCTTGGTTGGGAAAAGGCTTGCTTTGGTGGACGATCAGCCAGGGGTGACCCGGGATCTGCGTGAAGGGGCTGCGCGGATTGCCGACCTGCGTTTTACAGTGATTGACACGGCGGGACTTGAAGACGCGACCGATGACAGTCTGCCCGGGCGAATGCGTCGGCTGACCGAACGCGCGGTGGAAATGGCGGACGCCTGTTTGTTCATGGTTGATGCCCGCGCCGGGATTTTGCCGGATGACGAGGTGTTTGCAGACATTCTGCGGAAGAAATCGGCGCATGTGATCTTGGCGGCGAACAAAGCCGAAGGACGGGCTGCTGAGGGTGGATTGATCGAGGCTTATTCGCTTGGATTGGGCGAGCCGGTGCGCATGTCCGCCGAGCACGGCGAGGGCATGACCGAGCTTTTGGAATTCCTGCGGCCCATCGCGGAAGAAGGCGCAAAAGCCGAAGCCGCAGTCGAAGACGCGGCACCGCTAACCAATGTTGACGTGAATGAAGACGACCCCGATGACGTGCGGATGCCGTCGTTGGCGCGACCTTTGCAGGTTGCGGTTGTGGGGCGGCCGAATGCAGGAAAATCAACCCTTATCAATCAGTTACTGGGCGAAGATCGCCTTTTGACAGGTCCCGAGGCGGGTATTACGCGAGATGCGATTTCGCTGCCTCTGGATTGGGACGGGATGCCGACACGTATCTTTGACACTGCCGGAATGCGCAAAAAAGCGCGCGTGCAGGAAAAGCTGGAGAAGCTGTCGGTGGCCGATGGCCTTCGGGCTGTGAAATACGCGGAAGTGGTGATTGTGCTGTTGGATGCAGCGATTCCGTTTGAGCAGCAGGATTTGCGGATTGCGGATTTGGCCGAGCGCGAAGGTCGCGCTGTGGTGGTTGCGGTGAACAAATGGGATGTGGAAGAGCACAAGCAGGAAAAATTGCGCGATCTGCGCGAGTCGTTTGAGCGTTTGTTGCCGCAGTTGCGTGGTGCGCCTTTGGTGACCGTCTCGGCCAAGACCGGACGTGGGATGGATCGGCTGCGCGAGGCGGTGGAGAAGTCTTATGTGACGTGGAACACGCGTGTGACGACCTCGAAACTGAACCGCTGGCTGGCTGGCATGGTGGAAGCCCATCCGCCGCCTGCGCCGGGTGGGCGTCGCATTAAGCTGCGGTATATGACGCAAGCAAAGACCCGGCCCCCGGGATTTGTTGTGATGGCGTCGAACCCCGAGAAGCTATCGGATTCCTATAAACGGTATCTTGTCAATGGGTTACGGCTGGACTTTGATATGCCGGGGACGCCCATTCGGCTTTGGTTCCGCAGTCAGGCGGATCAAAACCCATACAAGGATAAGAAGAAGGCTACGCCGTCGCGCCTTCGAAAGCATCTTGGGAAACCGTCGCTGAAGGACTGAGGTTTACCTTCGTTAACGCACCGTTGCGGTGCGGTTAACGTAAATGAACAGACCCGCGACAGCCACTGCGCCGAGACCCGCCAGAGCCGCGATCAATGGCGCGGATGACAGGTTCTGGACAATCACCGCAACAAGCGCCCAGGCAACCGCGAAAGCATAGGTGCCGGGGGATTTTCTGGTGGTGATGATGTTCATCGCGATGGTGAAGGCGAGCGCGATGGCGATCACGGCCCAGATGATCTGGCCGAAGAGAATGCCATATCCCGCACCCAGCAAGGCGACCGACACTGAACTGGCTGCTGTCAGCCAACCGGCATAGAGGCCAATGGGTGCGCGCAACAGCCAACGGTCTTTTACGGGCGTTTTCAGAAGCGCGATGAGGGCAGAGATCAGCATCACCCAAATCAAGATGGTGGCCCAGATGGGGCTGAGTTCTGCAACGGGCAGCCAGATCGCGCCGATTGTCAGAGAGATAAACAGCGGCGGGCGTGTCGGGATCCATTCGGGATCATCGGGGCGTGCGAACAAGCCAAATCCGGTCGACGCCAAAAGCCAAAGGTAGATCACACCCCAGATCGAGAACGCATAGCCCGCAGGCTGGGCTGGGGGGCGGTCCTGCGGGATGGGATAGGCGTTGGGATCAAACCCGTCGAAGGACACTGCAAAAGGGCCGACGGCAAAAGCGACGGCGGCGGTAAAGGTTAAGATGACGTAGGCGCGGTGTGACAACATGGGAGTAGAGATGGCGCACCGGGGGCGGTGTGGCAAGGCTTTGCCGGTTTTGTTTTTGCGCGTAGGCGTATGGGTGCCGTCGGCGACACACTGCGCTTGGATGGGCTGGAAACTGCAGGGCCGAGGCATGGTGAGGAGCGCAAATTGGCCGGGGAGTGCCGTCCGCGCATCGGGCGATTGCTGTCGCGTGTCGAAGGCCTCATATCAGCGTGGAAGCTTCATCCAATCAAACTGGCGGGCCCGCCTATCAGTCAGGAGAGAAACGATGAGACTTGTAGGAATTACAATAACTTGCGCGGTGCTTGCGGGTGCCGTCTGGGCGCAAACTATGGTCGAAGATGCCGATGGAGACGGTGTATATTCGATGGAAGAGATGCGCGCGGCCTATCCGGATGTCAGCGACGATGTGCTGGTGCAAATCGACGTGAACGAGGACGGCGCGATTGATGAAGATGAGCTGGCCGCAGCAATTGCGGTGGGCGTTCTGGAGAGCTAGCGCGCAGTTTTAGTGCTCAGCTACTTTGGATGTCGCCGTCGGTGCCTTTCGCCGGCGGCGGCGTTTTTTGTTCGGCGGCGATGTTTACGATTTCGGCGCGGCGCGCGCGATACGCCGGGTCCGCGTTTAATGCGTCGATACGATCCTGGTGCGCTTTGTTGCAGGCGTCGTGACGTTTCATCAGTTCGGCGTCTTGTTCGAATTCAGCGTAAACCAAGCGGGCCAGAGATTGGCCTTTGGAGAGGTCCATTTCCCGGTGGGAATCACGGTTTCGGCGTCGAAAATAGGCGTTTGAGACTTGTTTGCCCTTGATCACCACGTCGCCGCGCCATGCCTTGACGAGGAAACTGTCGATCGAGCGCAGGGCGAAGTGTTCGAGCGACACGAGGTCGCGCGCGCCTCGGGAATCGAGGCCGTTTTCGGTTGCGTCTTCGGCCAGTGCGGTGATCGGTTTGCCCGAACCGTTGAGCCATATGGCGTCTTCGGGCGGCACGGCTAGGTCGGGGCGGTGGTTGCGCACTTTTTCGATACGGTCGGACAAACGTGTGAGAGATTTGACGCCGACTTTCGCACGCCAGCGACCGGGGTGCGGGCTGGCGTGGGCCGGGAATTGGTCGGTCACCCAGCCAGGCCTGAAGCTGGTCTGGTCATTGGAGCCGTGGTTGAGTTCCGAGATCGACAAGACATCGAAAGGAGGAACGCGGGCAAGCAGACTTTGGAGAGTGCCTTCGGGTGTGCGGATGTTGACGAATTCATCGACATCAATGGAGAGCATGAAGTCGGCGGCGCGGAACACCGGCATGGTCTGGACGTAGTTCAGGGCGCTTGGCTGGAAGTAGCCAGAGCCGAACTGACTGGCGGGGTTGGGCAGGTGCGTGAGGTCGCCGCGGGCATCAAGGTGGTCGAGAAGTGCATCGGTGCCATCGGTGCAATCGTTTGAAAACACGACTATATCTGTGATGCCGATAGCTTTGTGCCAGGCAAGCCATTCCAGAATGAAGGGGCCTTCGTCTTTCATGCAGGTGGCAAGCAGAGTGCGCGGGTTTTGGGGTGGCCAGTCGGGATACCGTTCAAGGACGTAGACGGTCGTGGGTCTGGGCTGCGGGCGCGCCGCGAGTCCCTTGACCTTGAGCGTGTCCAAGAGCGTGTCGCGGGCCTGGACCCCGTATACCTTTGGGTGTGTTTCAAGGACGATGGCGCGCACTCCTGATAGATCGAGGCCGTCGAAGAGAGCTTCTTCGGCACCTTCAATGTCGCAGGAAATGATCGTGGGACGGAATGCGTGAATAAGCGCGTCGAGGCCGAGAGTTTCTACATCATACTCGTCAACGAATGGGCGTGAGTGGGGTTCTGCGGAAGAGGCCCAGAAGTCGGTTCTTGCGTAGAATTTGGCAGCGGCACCCGCGGTATTGGCTATGAGGCCGTGTTTTAGTTCGGCGTTGTCAACGTTGTTCAGACGCCAGACCTCGCGGATCATCGGCAAGAGGCCGGGATGAGCTTCAACAGAGAGAATCTCGCCCTCAGGTGTCAGTTTTGAAGCTGTGGCTGCGACAAGGCCGAGACCTCCACCGAGATCGAGAAGCCGGTCGTCCGGCTTCAGGAGGGATTGCAGATGCCTGAGTTCTCCCGCCTCGTAGCGGCCATTGCGCAGCGGCTTTTCGATGTTCGGCGTGATGATGTTTTGAACGAAGGGAACGCGCAAACCGCGCGTGTCTATGATTTCGTCATATGACAAGGGCGTATCAAGCGTGTTTTGATCGTCTGCCATGCCTGCTGCTCCGGCTTTTCGGGCAAGTGTCCGCCAAGCCGGAGCGGGGGTCAATGGATGGCTTAAGCGAGTGTGCCTTCTGGCGTGATGCGGGTCTTGCCACCGAGCCATTGAGAGAGAACCTCGGGCAAGATCACGCCGCCATCTGCGGTCTGGCCGTTTTCAAGAACGGCGATGAGGCAGCGACCCACCGCGAGGCCGGAGCCGTTCAGCGTGTGCACGAATTGTGGCTTGCCGTCTTCATCGCGGAAGCGCGCGTTCATGCGGCGGGCCTGGAAGTCACCACAGGTCGAGACGGACGAGATCTCGCGGTAGGTGTCCTGTCCGGGCAGCCACACTTCGATGTCATGGGTGCGGCGCGCGCCAAATCCCATATCGCCAGTGCACAGAACAACCGTGCGATAGGCGAGGCCTAGGCTTTCGAGGATGCCTTCGGCGCAGGCGGTCATGCGGGCGTGTTCGACGTCGGAAGTTTCGGGGTGGGTGACTGAGACCATTTCGACTTTTTCGAACTGGTGCTGGCGCAGCATTCCGGAGGTATCGCGGCCCGCACTGCCCGCTTCGGAGCGAAAGCAGTTGGTGTGGGCGACGTAGCGGCGCGGGAGGTAGTCGGCCGGGATGACTTCGCCTGCGACGATGTTTGTGAGCGAGACCTCAGACGTCGGAATCAGCCACATACCCTCACGCGTCTGATAGCTGTCCTCAGCGAATTTCGGCAGTTGGTTGGTGCCATACATCGCTTCGTCGCGCACCAAAACTGGCGGGATCGTTTCTGTTAGACCGTTTTGCTCGGTGTGCGTGTCGAGCATGAATTGTGCCAGCGCGCGGTGGACGCGGGC
Organism: Boseongicola sp.; assembly: GCA_013042105.1. Taxonomy (GTDB): domain Bacteria; phylum Pseudomonadota; class Alphaproteobacteria; order Rhodobacterales; family Rhodobacteraceae; genus Boseongicola. Next base: position 3,387 of record JABDQU010000004.1, on the reverse strand, counting down.
GACGGCTCCGGAGAGCAGGACGAAGCGGCTGCCGGAGAGTTTGGCGGCGGTCTCAAAGTCCATTCCACCTTGCACGCCTTTGATTTCAAAGTGCTCTTTGGGTTTGAAGTCAAAGCTCGGCGGGGTGCCCCAGCGTTTTAGCTCAACATTGTCGTTTTCATCAGCGCCCTCTGGCACGTCATCGTAGGGCAGATTGGGAAGCGACATCAAAAGATCACGCAACTGGGCATCGAGGTCTTTGGCGACCTGTTCTTGCTCGGCTGTCGCTTTTTTTGTGTCGGCTACCTCGGCGCGCAGGCGGTTGAATGTCTCGTCGTCGCCGGCTGCTTTTGCTGCACCGATTGCCTTGGCAGCGGCGTTGCCTGCAGCCTTCATCGTTTCTGCCGATTGAATGGCCGCGCGGCGGGCCTCATCTATGGCCAGAATATCCGACGATGCGCCCGAGATCCCGAGCTTTGCCATGGCGGCGTCGAAAGCGGCGGGGTGTTCGCGGATGGCGCGGATGTCGTGCATTTTCCTGTCCTTTGGGAGGTTTGGTATCGATGCGCGTTATATGGCCGATTTTGGAGGCCGTGGAAATGGCGTTTTGGCGGCATGTGCAAGGGGATTGATTGCGAGACGCGGATCGGCGACAGGTGGGATATGCGCACTACAATTGTCGATACGCTTGCCTCGATCGTGTTCTTCACGACTGTTGCGGCATTGACCGAGCTTTACGTCGCCGGGATGGAACCGCGTGAAGTTTTGACAACGCGGCTTATCATGGTGCCGTTGATGCTTGTGACCGGGCGACCTTTCGGCATTTATCGCGACTGGGTGTTTGCCAATACAGCGCCGACTTCAGGCTGGAGCAGGGCGTTGGTGGATGTCTTTGCCTTTCTGACGTTTCAGTTGCCTGTTTATGCAGCAACGTTGTTTGTTGCGGGCGCTTCGCTTGCGCAGATTGCGACGCTTTTGCCTGCGACGGCCTTGTTGATGGCGCTCCTCAGCCGTCCTTACGGAGTGTATCTGGAGACGGTGCGCAAGTTGTTTCGGGCGCAAAGGGCATGAAGCGCGCCTTGAGCATTGTCATTGGCTTGTCTTGCGCTTTGCCTGTGATGGCTGGGTCCTTGGAGACCTGTCTGGTCGCGCCCTACGATGCTGACGCTGATGCGCCAAGGCTGCTGTTGGAGGTCGTGCAAGAGGTTGAAAAAGCAGTCGCGGCGTTCCCGACGTTTCGCGACGCATGGGCGGGTGTTGGGTCGGAGATTTGTCTTTCAGGCGATTTACATGCCGAGCGCGGGTATTTTGACCCTGCTAACAACAGGATTGTTTTAGACAGTGCTTTGCCGCTTGGACTGATGGGCGCTGTTCTACTTCATGAACTTCGCCACGCCGAGCAATATCAGCGCAGCATTTGCCCAAGTATCGAGATGGACATGGCCGCATATGCGCGCGGAACATTTGCGCTGGAGGCAGATGCGAATGTGACAAGTGTTGTGGTTGCATGGCACGCACGGACTGAAGGGCAGGTCGCGTTCTGGCAAGCGTTGCAGGCGTGGGAGATGAGCGCGGATATCGCGGATCGGTTTGAGGAGGTCATGGAGCGCACGGATGATATTTCGCTGGCGGCAGCGGCGGCATTTGATCAGTGGTATGCGTCCGACGTGCGCCGCGAGCTATATTACATTGCCAGTTGCAGCGCATTTCTTGATGAGCAGGATCGGACACACGCGTTGTCGCGTTATGGCGAGATACCGGAAGACTATTTCGCTCGGCTGTGTCGTTTGCCGGATGGGAGGGCATACGATTGTGTTGAAGGTGTGTTGGGGCGCGCAAAGTGACTGACGATTTGTTTACGGTGCAGGTGGGTTTGGTGGCCTGCGTTGCTTGCCAACCATTTCACCCCTAGATAGGGTGCGCGCCAAGCTAAAAACTGTCGCTGTCACGCGGCCCGACTTAAACAAGGAATAACCAGATGTTCGTCACGCCTGCATATGCGCAAGCGGCTGCCGGTGGCGGGGATGTATTTACGTCTCTTGTCATACCGATGGTGCTTATTTTCGGTATTATGTATTTCCTCCTTATTCGCCCTCAGCAAAAGAAGCTGAAAGAGCATCAGAATATGATCGAGGCGCTGCGGCGTGGCGATCAGATCGTGACGGCTGGCGGAATTGTCGGCAAGGTGACGAAGGTGCGTGACGATGCCGAGATTGAGATCGAGATTGCGTCTGGTGTGAACATTCGCGTTGTAAAGCAGACGATTTCGCAAGTTCGGTCGAAAACCGAACCCGCGAATACTTAAGGGTTTTTCATGCTTCAGATCGCCGCCTGGAAGCGATTTGCCATTTGGGCGGTCTGCCTGCTTGGTCTGCTTCTTGCATTTCCGAACGGGTTTTATTCCCGCGTCGAGATGCACAACGACGCCGTGGCCGAAATCGAAGCGCTTGGGTCGACACCCGAGCGTGAAGAGGCGGCGGCGTTGTGGCCGTCATTCCTGCCGTCATCCCTCGTCAATCTGGGACTTGATTTGCGCGGAGGTGCGCATCTTCTGGCCGAGGTTCAGGTGGCGGACGTTTATGTCGAGCGCATGGACGGCTATTGGCTGGGCGTGCGGGATGCGTTGGTCGCGATCCGCGATGATGTCGGGTTCGTGGAACGGGTGGAGGACGCGCCCGAGGGCGAGTTGCATGTGCGGATATCCGAGCCCGAAGGTCTGCCTGCCGCTTTGACGGCGGTGCGCGCACTGGCTCAGCCGGTGGCGTCTTTGACGGGTGTCGGGGCGACGGATATTTCGGTGTCGGGGCGTGGCAACACGATTATTGTGACCTTGTCGCCTGAAGAAAAGGCGGCGACGGACAATCGGACCATTCAACAATCGCTGGAGATCATTCGCCGTCGTGTGGACGAAGTTGGCACGCGCGAGCCGACGATCCAGCGGCAGGGTGCGGATCGCATTTTGATTCAGGTGCCGGGGATTGGCTCGGCCGAGGAGTTGAAGGCGCTGATTGGCACGACCGCGCGTCTGACGTTCCATCCGGTAATCCAGCAGACCACAAACGCTGAAGCTGTGCCAGGACCGGGCGAAATTCTGGTGCAGGATCTGGATGACAGTTCGCTTTACTACATTCTGGAACGCACGGCGGTTGTTACCGGCGACGATCTGGTCGATGCACAGCCCGGATTTGATCAGAACGGGCTGCCGTCGGTCACCTTCCGGTTCAATCCTTCGGGTGCGCGTGTTTTCGGGCGATACACGACGGAAAACACCGGGGCGCCTTTTGCCATTGTCCTGGATGAACAGGTGATTACCGCGCCGCGCATCAATGAGCCGATCACCGGGGGCTCGGGTCAGATTACCGGGAACTTTACGGTTGATAGCTCAACGCAGTTGGCGGTGTTGCTGCG
>JABDQU010000002.1 GCA_013042105.1 Boseongicola sp. | reverse complement strand
TATGCCCGCGGCATCCGCCTGTTCCTCGAAGACGACCTCGGCTTTCCTTGCGCCTTCGCCATTGCCCGCACCGCCGGGAAGAAAACAAACAACGACGAAGTCCGCGCCCTGATTTCCCAGAAACGACCCCTCGTCGTGATGGGCTCGATCAACGAGAAGATGTATCTCGCCGAAGCCAAGGGCGGACACGGGCCAAGCCCCTCGTTCATACCCGCCAGCTTCCCCGGCGCCGCCATCCGCCGCGCCACCGGAACCCCCTTCATGGGCTACGCCGGTGCCACTTATCTTGTGCAGGAAATCTGCAACGGCCTCTTCGACGCCCTCTTCCACATCCTGCCACTGGGCAGCGAAATGGACAGCGCCGAAGCCACCCCGACAACATTGCGCCGCGACTTCCCATGGGACGCCGACGCACAATCCGCGCTTGATGCCATCGTCGCGCAACACCCTGTTCTTACAAGAATTTCCGCCGCCAAAACTCTCCGCGACGCTGCCGAGAAAGCAGCGCTCGAATCCGGAGCGGACCGCGTCGTGCGTGAAACCGTCGAAGCCCTTGGTGGGCTTCCAGACACCAAAGAGGGAGGGAGCCAATGAGCGACCAAACCATCGACCTGCCACAGATGAGCGAAGCCAAATCGGTGAAGAAACCGACTACGGAATTTGCCGTCTACTTCGGCATCATCTTCCTGGCGACGATCCCGCTCGCCACGTTCACATGGGCGCTGAAAGTCCTGCGAACAGGAAGCCTGAAACACAAAGGCCCAATGGCCCGCGCTTGGACCCAAGCCCGGATTATTACGCCTATGATCTTCGCTGCTTAACCAAGCGGCACTCGCCATTTGCTGGTCCCTCAGGGCCAGCAGATATCCCCGATTGGCATTCAGCCTTGAGGGAACCCGGCCGCGGGGAACGCGGCTCAGTCTGAGGTCCGGAGGATTTAATGGCTGATAGAACTGACCTTTCTTTTACAGGTCTCACCGATGACCAGGCGCAGGAACTCCATTCTGTGTACTTGAGCGGTTTGTACGTCTTCACCGGCATTGCCGTTGTTGCGCACATTCTCACGTACATTTGGCTGCCCTGGTTCAACTGGAGCTAAGGAAACAAGATGGCAAAATTCTATAAAATTTGGCTGATCTTCGACCCACGCCGCGTTTTCGTGGCTCAGGGCGTTTTCCTGTTCCTGCTGGCTGCGATGATTCACCTCGTCCTGCTCAGCAACCCGAACACAAACTGGTTCCAGCGCGCGTTCGCCGCTGAAGCCATGGAGTGATCAGGCCAACAAGCAACCGTTGCGGGCGGTCGATCGGTCGCCCGCAACTACCTAAAAACAAAGCGTGTTTCGCGCTAGGCTCGTTCGCCAATCGCGAAATAAAAACGGAGTAACGATATGGCTTTGCTCAGTTTCGAACGAAAGTATCGCGTTCCGGGTGGGACGCTCATCGGCGGGGAAATGTTCGATTTCTGGGTCGGACCTTTCTTCGTTGGTTTCTTCGGGGTGACCACCGTGTTTTTCGCGGCCCTTGGAACCGTCCTCATCTTTTACGCAGCAACGTTGCAGGGCACCTGGAACCCTTGGCTGATTTCGGTGAATCCACCGCCAATCAGCTACGGTCTTGGTGCCGCACCGCTTGCAGAAGGTGGCCTCTGGCAAATCATCACGATTTGCGCACACGGCGCCTTTATATCATGGGCCCTACGCGAGGTTGAGATTTGCCGAAAGCTCGGCATTGGTCTCCACATTCCCTTCGCGTTTGGTGTCGCAATCTTTGCGTTTACCACACTGGTTGTTATCCGGCCTGTCCTGATGGGCGCCTGGGGACATGGTTTCCCCTATGGCATCTGGTCCCACCTCGATTGGGTCAGCTACACCGGCTATCTCTACGGAAACTTCCACTACAATCCGGCTCACATGCTGGCGGTGTCGCTGTTCTTCACAACGACCTTGGCCCTTGCGCTGCACGGCTCGCTGATCCTTTCGGCGGCCAACCCGGCCAAAGGCAAAGACGCCCGCCTGCCCGAGCACGAAGACACCTTCTTCCGTGACTTCATCGGGTATTCGATCGGGCCGCTCGGTATCCACCGTCTTGGCCTGCTGCTGGCGCTGAACGCTGGTTTCTGGAGCGCGATCTGCATCGTGATTTCCGGCACCATCTGGTTCGACCAGTGGATCGTCTGGTGGGATTGGTACATCGAACTGCCCTGGTGGGCTGACCTTGAAGGAGGCATCAATGGCTGAGTATCAAAATATCTTCAGTCAGGTCCAAATTCAGGGACCGCCTGAAATGGGTATGGTCGAGGACGTAGACCTTGGCGAACGCGGTGATCGTGCTGGCTTCAGCCCGCTTTTGGGCTGGTTCGGCAACGCGCAACTTGGACCTGTCTATCTTGGTCCATGGGGGGTCCTGTCGCTGATGTCCGGCGGTATCTGGTTCTTCATGGTCGGGATCAGCTTCTGGGTTCAGGCGGGCTTCAGCCCGGGCGTGTTCATGCGTGACCTTTTCTACATGGCGCTTGAGCCACCCGGACCCGAATACGGTCTCGGCTTTGCACCACTGTGGGAAGGTGGTCTCTATCTGATCGCGTCGTTCTTCCTTCTGGTCTCAGTGATCAGCTGGTGGATCCGGTCCTACGTCCTTGCGGATCAACTGGGTATGGGCAAACACGTCTCTTGGGCATTTGCCTCTGCGATCTGGTTGTTCCTCGTTCTGGGCCTTATCCGCCCGTTCCTCATGGGCAGCTGGTCGGAAGCTGTGCCTTACGGCATCTTCCCGCACCTTGACTGGACGAACCTGTTTTCGTTGACCTACGGCAACCTGTTCTACAATCCGTTCCACGCACTTTCGATTGTGTTCCTCTATGGCTCGACTCTGCTCTTTGCGATGCACGGTGCGACCATTCTGGCAGTCTCCCGCCTTGGCGGTGACCGCGAGCTGGAGCAGATTTACGATCGCGGAACGGCGTCGGAGCGGGCCGGTCTCTTCTGGCGCTGGACCATGGGGTTCAACGCGACGATGGAAGGGATCCACCGTTGGGCGTGGTGGTTTGCAGTCCTTTGCACGCTGACAGGCGGCATCGGGATCCTGCTCACTGGCACGGTTGTCGACGACTGGTTCGTATGGGCGCAAGAGCACGGCTACGGCGCCGAGACAAACTACGTCCCGGCTCTCACGCCTGAAGACTTCCTCCCTTATCTTCCGCCACAGGAGTAACACGACATGTCTGACAAAGATCCACACTGGTATCTCGACGACAGCAAACCGTCGCTGCGCGCCTGGATATTTACACAAATG
>JABDQU010000069.1 GCA_013042105.1 Boseongicola sp. | reverse complement strand
GCTTCAGGAAACGCCCCGCTATCAGCTGCCCGCGACCGTCATCCCGTATCTCATGCCATCGCGCTACTGCCAGTCTGATCTATTTCTGGATTTCACGACAACCCAGTTTGCGGGCATGACCGGCGGCACGTTGGTGCAGTCGATGCGCGATTGGGTAGCTTTGAACTTCACATATGACATCTTCACAAGCAATCCGGGCACCACAGCGACCGACAGCTTCGCGTCTCTGCGCGGCGTTTGTCGGGATTATGCGCATGTCCTGATTGCCCTTGTGCGTGCCGTCGGGATCCCTGCGCGATTTGTCAGCGTTTATGCCCCCGATGTTACGCCGCAGGATTTCCACGCAGTCGTTGAGGTTTTTCTTGAGGGCGATTGGCATCTTGTAGATCCGACGGGCATGGCGGCACCGACAGACATCGTGCGGATTTGTGTCGGCCGCGATGCGGCGGATGCGTCTTTTCTGACATCTTACGGTGTGTTGAACCTGCAAGAGCAAAGCGTTCAGGTGCAGCGCGTAACGCCCTAGGGTCACAGCTGTCCTTTGCGACAGAACGGCCGGACGAATATTGTATAGTTAACTATTTCCCACTAAAACTTGCGGCGCAGCCTGCTGCTGCTGTCTTTCTTGTGGAAAAAAATGACTTACTGTGTTGGCCTAAACCTGAACCGTGGCCTTGTTTTCATGTCCGACACCCGCACTAATGCCGGGGTCGATAACTTTTCGACAACGAAAAAAATGTTTTCTTGGGAGGTGCCGGGAGATCGCGCGATCACGATCATGACCGCGGGTAACCTGGCCACGACCCAAGCCCTGATCAGCATCCTTGAGGAACGCTCGAAGGTTTTGACGGACCGGCAGCCGACGATTCTTGAATTGCCCACCATGTTCGAGGTCGCGCGTTTTGTCGGCGCAACGCTCAAGCAGGTGATTCAGGGCGGTGGAGTGAATGGCCAATCTGCGACGTCTGCATTCAAGGCCTCCGTCATTGTCGGAGGACAGATCAAAGGCGGAATGCCCACGCTGTTTTTGGTCTATCCCGAAGGGAATTTCATCGAAGTGACCGAGGATGCCCCGTTTTTTCAAATCGGGGAAACGAAATACGGCAAACCCATTCTTGTGCGCGCATACGATCCGGATATGAGTTTTGAGGATGCGATCAAATTGCTGATGGTGTCTTTTGACTCAACGATCAAGGCGAATCTGTCCGTCGGGCTCCCTTTAGATATCCAGCTCTATGATATTGATAGTTTTGAGCTTGATACACAGCCGCGTGTGACAGCGCAAGACCCCTACTTCCAATCTATCAGCACAAGCTGGGGCGACGCTTTGCGTAACGCATTGATGCATCTGCCAAGCTACGAACGAAAGGCGCGCAGCGGCCCGGGCGACTAGCCCGCGATGGCAACGTCCACCGCTTGCGTATTCTTCTGCCCGCCCGATGATCTCAGGTGACCCCGGATCGGTGCTACATCGGAATAATCGCGCCCGAAGCCTGCAACGATATGGTCCGTTCCGACCAGCGTTGCGTTGGTTGGATCATATTCGATCCAGCCCTGCGACGGCCCACACCAGGCCCGCACCCAGGCGTGCATTGCATCCGCTCCTTCCAGCTTGACGCCGCCGGGCGGCGGCAGCGTCCGCAAGTAGCCGCTGACATAACCTGAGGGGATGCCCAGAGACTGCAGTGCAAGAATCATGATGTGTGTGAAGTCCTGACACACCCCGCGGCGCAGGCGAAAGGCCTCGGCCGCATCGGTATCGACAGTGGTGGCCGTCGCGTCGAAAGTCATGGCATCGTGCAGCGCCTTGCCGATGCGGATCACATTTTCGCACGTACTTGCCGTTGCATCGAAAAGATCAGTGGCAAACTCATGGATCGCTGTGTTTGGAGGCAGGCGCGGGCTTGGACCCATGAAATGCAAAGCGGAGGTCGGCCCAAGATCGGTCAACGCATTACAGATCGACCGAAGCTCTGCCACATTTGGCGACATGTCCTGCCAAGGCATCGGTGCGTTCATTTCTACATGACAAGACAAACGGATGGACATCTCTGCGTGTTGGTCCCGGTGGAAGCAAGAGGTCGTCGTGTTTGTGAAAAAATCCACACCCTCGGTCCGCGATTCAGGTTCGGGAAAAATCTCAACCAGATGGGTCGCCAGCCTTTGACGACCGGCCAAAGTGCGGGGCAGCACGCGGATCAAATGGCGGCTGTTGGCGGCGGGTTGGTCGTAATAATGCGCGATGGTCAGGCGGACACTGTATTTCATCGATCAGGCCAGATGATAGGCATTGAGCGTGTCGGATATGGCCCAGATGTCCTGTTTGACCTGGTCCAGAACCTCGGGCGAGATGTCCGCAGGCTGGCAGGTGGCCAGATGCGTTTCAAGTAACAGAACCTGACGGGCGACGTGGCTCATATGGTGGTCTTCGAGTTGGGTGGGCAGATTGGCGATGTGATCCTTGGTGCGTGTGACGTGATAGCGCACGGCGCGCGGATTTCTGGGGTCAAGCGCCAGCAGGTCTGTGACCGAACTGGCACTGGCGGCAATTTGGAAGCGGGACCGATGCGATACCACGCTGTCCCCGATTTCCAGCGCAAGATCCATTGCGCCGCTTGCTGGGTCTGCTGAAAGACAGGCGGTCAGAAGCTCACACATGTTTGCTGCACGCTCAAGCGAAATGCCAATGCTCAAGAACCGCCACCCGTCCGAGCGATACATGTTTTCATGCACCAGTCCGGCAAAACCGGTGATCCTGCGCAATAGCGTGCTGATCTCGACTGGTATTTCTTCAAGCGGGACGTGGCGCGTATGAAGCGCTTTCGCATCCGCCACCAGCCCACGCAGGGCCATCATCCCATCGGGCGAAAAGCGGTCGCTGATGCGTGAGGCTGCTTGCAGCGCCAGCGCCAAAGGCTCACCAAACCGTTCGGCGATGTCAGAGGCGTTCGGCGCCACGCCCGCCATTAACTCATTGCGGATGAAGGTCGGCAGCGTATCACTGTGATCGGCCCCGTCGGAAACCCGCGCGAAATAGGCGCGAAAGACCCGCATGTTCTGTTCGGCCCTTTCAACATAACGGCCCAGCCAAAACAGGTTGTCCGCCGCCCGACTGGGCAAGAGTGCATGAGTCAGACTGCGCGTTTCTGCGTTTTTGGACGCGGACAGCAGGCTAGGGGTCTTCACTTGCTGCGGGCTTGTGACCCAGACGTCCGCCACCTTGCCACCGCGTTGCATTGCAAGGGCCTTGGCATCATCGCCTGCGCTGATCCGGGCATATCCTCCGGGCATTACCGCCCATCCCGTTTCGGTACGCCCCATCGAAATGCGGATACACATGGGCCGTGTGACCAGTTGGTCGTCTTGCCAAACCGGAGTTGTTGACAGCGTCACGGCCTCTTGGCCGACAAGGCTGTGCCCGCGGGTCTTGAGCATGTCCGCCAGTTGTTGCGCACGGGGTTCGTCGCCTGGATTGCCAAATGCAGTTGTGCGCGGGTCGGCCATCAAAGGGACAGTCGAAAACGCATCGCCCACCATCATCCTTGCGCTGTTGGCAATAACATGGTCACGCTGGCTATCCTGTCCGCACCACCATGTGGCGATGTTGGGCAGGGCCAGCGTTCGCCCCAGATGTGCGCGCGCAATTTTTGGGAAGAAGGCCATGAGTGCGCGCGTCTCAAGAACTCCGGCGCCGACCATGTTCACGGTCCGCAACGCACCGGTCCGGATTGCCTCGACCAATCCCGCCGCCCCCAGCATCGAGGATGACTCCAGCTCCAATGGGTCAAACATGGCGCTAGGCAGGCGGTTCCAAAGCAGAGCGATGGGTTTCAATCCTGCCACCGTGCGCACCATCGCCTTGCCGTCCTGCACGATCAGGTCTTCGCCTTCGACCAGCAACAAACCCAAATAGCGTGCCATATACGAATGTTCGGCGTAGTTTTGGTTCATCGGACCCGGTGACAGCAACGCGACCTCGCCCGCGCTGCGTCCCTTGATGTCCATCAGCCGTTGCTGGAAGGCCTGAAAGTATCCAGCCAGCCGATGAATGTTCGCACCGGCAAAGAAGTTTGGAAACACACGGCCCATCGCAATGCGGTTTTCGACGGCAAATCCAACGGTTGAGGGGGCTTCAATCAGATCGCTGATCACCCACCATTTCCCGTCAGGTCCGCGCCCAATCTCGAACGACAGGGTGTTCAGCAGAGGCGCGCCTTGTTTGCCAACCCCGACCATCGGGCGCAGCCACGCCGGATTTTGGCTCAGCAGCTTTGCCGGTAGCTGACCGGATGCCACCAGCGTGTTATCGCCATAGAAATCCTGCAGGATATATTCAAGCAAATCTGCCCGTTCGATCAAACCGTCGGAAATGACCTGCCATTCGTCTTCGCCGATGATCACCGGGATGTGGCTCAGCGGCCATTCGCGTTCTGTCGACAGGGTCTCATCATATTGACGAAACAGGACACCCGCGTCCCGCAGATACTGGTCCCCGCGCGAAAAGCGTGATCCCAGTTCTTCAGTCGACAGGCGGCTCAGATGTTCAAAGAAATCTCTCCAGACAGGTTTGACGGTCCCGTCAGGAAACAGCATTTCGTCGTTCAACGGCTTGCCCTGCGCAGAGTAGGAGGCGAGCAGGTTTTTCCCGTTCAGTCCATTTGCGAAGGGTTGCGTTTTCTGCATCGCCTACAAGCCCGCCCTGCGTCGCAGGTCCAGCGTCATCGGAAACTCGGGGTGGGGACGCTCAGGCGGAGGTGGTTGCGTCCCCGCAGTGTGTCCCATTTTCTCGAACCTGCTCAAACGCCGCGCCTCTGCCTCGTTGCCATTCACAGGAAAGGTTTCGAAGTTGCGCCCCCCCGGATGAGCCACATGATAGCGACACCCGCCAAGCGATCTGCCCGTCCATGTGTCAAAGATGTCAAACGTCAGTGGCGCGTCCACCTCAAGCACCGGGTGCAGAGACATGGCCGGTTTCCATGCCTTGTAGCGTACCCCGCCGACCCGCGTGCCATTGGTCGTGGTGGGCGTCAGCGGCACCCGCCGTTGATTGGCCGTGACTGTGTAGCGGTCGGAGTTGGCCCCGGTAAGCGTGACCTGAAGCCGCTCGGTCGAGCTGTCGGTATAGCGCACCGTGCCACCGATGGCACCGGTTTCGCCCATGACATGCCATGGCTCAAGCGCCTGACGCAATTCAAGCGACACGCCCTCGTAGGTGACTTCACCGCAGAACGGAAAGCGGAACTCGGCCTGCGCCTTAAACCAGTCAGGATCAAATGCCATGTCGTGCGCGCGCAGATCGGCAAGGACTTCCAGGAAATCCTCCCAGATAAAGGCGGGCAGCATGAAGCGGTCATGTAGGGTGGTGCCCCAACGCGTGAGGTTGCCGCTGATCGGGTCCTCCCAGCACCGCGCAATGATTGCGCGGAGCAGCAGTTGTTGCGCAAGGCTCATGCGTGGGTTCGGTGGCATTTCAAAACCACGGAATTCCACAAGGCCGAGCCGTCCAGTAGGACCATCGGGCGAGAATAGCTTGTCTATGCAAATCTCTGTCCGGTGGGTGTTGCCGGTGACGTCGATCAGCGCGTTTCGTAGCAAACGGTCTGTCAGCCAAGGCCGCGGTGTGCCACTCGTTATGCCGGTCTTTGGTGGCCAGATCTGATCCAGAGCGATCTCAAGCTCATAAAGTCCGTCATGGCGGGCCTCGTCGATGCGCGGAGCCTGTGATGTGGGCCCGACGAAGGTGCCCGCGAACAGATAGGACAGGCTGGGGTGACGCTGCCAGAACAGGATTAAACTCTTGAGCAGATCTGGGCGGCGCAGGAACGGACTGTCGCCCGGTGTTGCACCCCCGACAACAACATGGTTGCCGCCACCTGTCCCCGTATGGCGGCCGTCGGTCATGAACTTGTCTGTGCCAAGACGGCATTGGCGCGCTTCTTCGTAAACGGTTTGGGTGGTGTGCACGCAGGCGTCCCAATCGGCGGCGGGGTGGATGTTGACCTCGATCACCCCTGGGTCCGGGGCAATGCGCATCACCTCAACGCGCGGATCGTGGGGCGGTGCATAGCCTTCGATCAGCACTTTG
>JABDQU010000428.1 GCA_013042105.1 Boseongicola sp. | reverse complement strand
AGCATGAAAGCGTCCTGATCGTTCAGATGCGTGGCACTTTCCAGATCAACCAGGAACTCCACGCCATTTTCCGACCTGAGGACTTTGCGCCGCAAAAATCGATCCTCATAACTGAGGTGGCATCGATCTGTGGCTCCTGATCCGGCCCCGGGACTGATAGACTGGCAAAGCGGCAGAGCCGTCATGAAAAGCACCTTTCAAAAACGCAAACGGCCCGCATCGGAGTGTCTCCGAAAGGGCCGCAAATTGGGGAAGCAGCGCGTGGCGCGCTGCTGATATTCAGAAGCCGGCGATGCCGGTGATGTGGCTGCGGGCCAGACCTTTGCGGTCGTAGCCGCGCGCAGCCAGCTGGTTGTCGCTCATTGCAAACAGATCGCGAAAACGGCTTGTGGGCGACAGGGCGGACATAACGCTCGCAAAAAAAGCACGGGATACCATAGGACACCTCTAAGGGGTTTGGGGTTGAATCATCTTGATGCCCGGTATGTGGTGACGAACCCGTTCGGAGACAATTGCCAAGTTCGCAATCCCGCCATGCGTTTTTCGCACAGCTGGCTCGGTGTCTCGGCGATGATGTAGAGCCCTTTGTCATCAGAACATGAAATACCGCTGAGCCATAGGCAAAACCTCGGCCGGTTCACAAACCAAAAGCTCGCCATCGGCGCGGACTTCATAAGTCTCGGGGTTAACCTCTATGAACGGCATGGCATCATTCAAAACCATGTCCTTCTTTCCTATGTTGCGGCAGTTTTGGACAGCCAGTGTATCGCGTTGAAGGCCCAGGTTTTCGGCAACGCCCGCCGCTTGTCCGGCCTGGCTGAGGAAGGCCACAGCACTGCGCTGAACTGCGCGTCCCATGCTTGCGAACATCGGGCGCGAGTACACGGGTTGTGGCGTCGGGATTGAAGCATTCGGATCCCCCATCTGAGCGACTGCGATTGAGCCGCCAAGCAAAACCATCTCGGGTTTCACGCCGAAAAACGCAGGATTCCAAAGCACCAGATCAGCACGCTTGCCTTCTTCAACTGAGCCGATATGCGCGCCGATGCCATGCGCAATGGCCGGATTGATCGTGTATTTTGCAATATAGCGACGGACCCGCAGATTGTCGTTTTCGCCGGTTTCCTCGGCCAGACGTCCGCGCTGTTTCTTCATCTTATCAGCGGTTTGCCAGGTGCGAATTGCCACTTCGCCGACGCGGCCCATGGCCTGACTGTCGGAGGCAATGATCGAAAACGCGCCCATATCGTGAAGAATATCCTCGGCAGCGATCGTCTCGCGTCGGATACGGCTTTCGGCAAAGGCCACGTCTTCGGGGATGGCCTTATCCAAATGGTGGCACACCATCAACATATCAAGGTGTTCTTCCAGCGTATTCACTGTGTAGGGCCGCGTCGGATTGGTCGAACTTGGGATTACATTCGGCAAACCACAGACCTTTATGATGTCCGGCGCATGCCCGCCGCCGGCGCCTTCGGTGTGAAATGCGTGGATTGTCCGACCGTTGATCGCCGCCACTGTGTTTTCAACAAAACCGCTTTCGTTGAGCGTATCCGTGTGGATCATAACCTGCACGTCCATCGCATCTGCGACATTGAGACAGCAATCGATCGCTCCCGGTGTTGTGCCCCAATCTTCATGAAGTTTAAGAGCCGCGGCGCCCGCGTTAACCATCTCATTGAGAGCCGCTGGAAGAGACGCATTTCCTTTGCCGGAAAGCGCGACATTCATCGGCACATCATCCATCGCCTGCAGCATCCGACCGATATGCCAAGGCCCGGGCGTGCAAGTCGTCGCAAGTGTGCCGTGCGCGGGGCCGGTGCCGCCGCCCAGCATTGTGGTCATTCCCGAGTGCAGCGCGTCTTCAATCTGCTGCGGACAAATCCAGTGGATATGCGCGTCAAAACCACCGGCCGTCAGGATCCGCCCCTCCCCCGCGATGGCCTCGGTTCCGGGACCAATAACGATGTCCACACCGTTTTGCGTGTCAGGATTTCCGGCCTTGCCGATCTTGTAAATCTTGCCATCGCGCAATCCGACATCTGCTTTGTAGATACCGGTATGATCGACGATCAGTGCGTTGGTGATCACTGTGTCGACAGCACCTTCAGCGCGCGTCGTTTGCGCCTGTCCCATGCCATCTCGGATCACCTTTCCGCCACCGAATTTCACCTCTTCGCCATAGGTTGTCAGATCACGTTCCACCTCAATAATCAGGTCGGTATCCGCAAGGCGCAGGCGATCACCGGTGGTTGGACCATACATATCGCCATAGGCGGCGCGTGATATTTGAGTAGGCATCTTCAGATGTGTCCTTCGCAAAAAGATCGGATTAGATCGAATTTGTTCATAATCATTAACCGCAGACATGTTTGATGGTGGGAAATCAAAGTGCGCCCATGACCTTTTGGTTGAAACCAAAGACCTTTCGCGCACCGCCGAACGGAACCAACTGAACCTCGCGGCGTTGACCCGGCTCAAAGCGCACCGCGGTCCCGGAGGCAATATCAAGGCGCATCCCCCGCGCCGCCTCGCGATCAAAATCCAACCCGATGTTGGTTTCGGCAAAATGATAATGGCTACCAACCTGAACCGGACGGTCCCCGGTGTTGGCGACCATCAGACGGATGCATTTGACCCCCTCATTGAGGGTTATTTCGGCGTCTGCGGGATAAAATTCACCAGGAATCATTCATCTTCCTTAACTGTCATAATCTGGGTTCTTTGAAGCGTTCCATTTGGCCATCAACCGTGGTCCGAAGATTCCGATTGCTGCCCCAACAGCGAGCGGGGCCGCGTGTGGTTCGGCGAAAATCATGGACAGAATCGCCGCCAGGACGAGGCAGACCGCGAACGCAAACAGCCGCATCTCAATCGGCTCAGCTGGCACGTCGTCCAACAGGATATTCTCAAGCGCGATTTTCACTTTCGGTTCGGCATGAGGCGCCAAGGCGCCCGCCGCGATGCCTAAGATGAGAGTCCCCAACACTTTGTTTCCTCCTTTGAAAAAAACTCTGCCGAACAATAACAGATTTCATCGGATTGGGTGATGCACCGTGACAAGCTTTGTGCCGTCTGGAAACGTTGCCTCAACTTGAACGTCGTGGATCATTTCCGGGATGCCTTCCATGCACTGTTCGCTGGTGATCACATGTGCGCCCGCCTGCATCAGTTCCGCGACCGAGCGACCGTCGCGCGCGCCTTCGACGACAAAATCGGTGATCAACGCAATCGCTTCGGGATGGTTCAACTTTACGCCGCGCTCCAAACGTTCGCGGGCCACCATCGCCGCGAGCGACACCAAAAGCTTATCCTTTTCACGAGGGGTCAAATTCATACTGTCTTCCGATCAGGTTTGCCAGACGCGCGGCACATCATGAATGCCCAACGCTTTGATAACAGGTATTAAAATGCTGCGGATGTCCCAACTATCATCGCCCTCGATGCGCAGGACAAGCCGCTTCTTCCAGGCACTGACGGCCGCTTTCTGTCCAGTCATCTGACGAACCTTGGGGCCAAGATCCTCGGCATCCGGACCGATGTAAACCAGACTTGCAAACACCGAATGCCCCGCCAAACCAGCGCGGTTTTCGCGCTTCAAAAGCGTTTTCGGTGTCAGCGCGATGTTCTCGGCGTGGAGCGGTGTGCCATCGGTGGCGATGACGTGGCGAAGATCATTCAGCGCGAGATTTTGCGGCGTCTCGTCCATCGCGGCGCGGCCCAGAACCAGAGTCTCAACGCCCAGATATCTTGCGCCATCGGCTAAAGTTATCCGGGTTTTGCGGTTAAGGGCGGCATGCTCGAACAGAATGGTTTCCTGCGGCATCCACAGGCAAAATGCGTCGCTCCCAACACGGACATCGACGTCCACTTCGGCCGTTCCGGCACTGCTGGCGTATGCGCGCTCAGCAGTTTGCGTCGCAGCCATGACCGTCGTTTTGGCGGCAATATCGAGAGACAAGGACAACCGATCGCCACCGGTGAGACCACCGGATGTATTCAGAAAAACCACCTCGGGAACGCTGGAATGTACGCGTGGCAGGATCGCTTTTGCCGAGCCTTGCTGGAACAGGTCCACCACGTTTCCGTCGGGGCCAAGCGCGACGCGGGCGGCACCTTTACTGCGTTGATGAAGAGGATAAGCGGCGTCGAGCATGGGATTATTTTTTGGGTGATTTCTTCACGATTGTTAACGCGCCGAAGCAGAGCCGTAATCAATGAGAGTGATTCTTAAACGAGCACGCATAGTTTTTTGGCTTCCTGCCTATTATTTGTGCGCGTCGTGATTTGAGCAAATGGCTTGAGGCTGGTGCTTGCAAACGCCTTGGGCTAAGCCACGTGCATGATCTCAGAACTGACACTCCCCCGGCCAGACGATTGGCATCTTCACCTGCGCGACGGAGCCATGATGGAGGGCGTCTTGCCCTGGACGGCACGCCATTTTGCGCGGGCAATTGTGATGCCAAATCTCGTGCCACCCGTTGTAACGGGCGCGCAGGCAGCTGCTTATCGTGACCGCATTTTGGCCGCTTTGCCAGAAGGCGCGACGTTTGACCCGTTAATGACACTCTATCTGACAGAAGCTACCGACCCGGACGATGTCGCGGCGGCCTGTAAGAGCGGTTTGGTGAAGGCCGTTAAGCTCTATCCGGCTGGCGCGACGACGAATTCAGCCAGTGGCGTTTCAAATTTTGATAATGTTCGCAGTGTTTTAGAGCGTATGGCCGAGATCGGATTGCCGCTGTGCGTGCACGGTGAAGTG
>JABDQU010000065.1 GCA_013042105.1 Boseongicola sp. | reverse complement strand
TGCCGGGCTGGGCATCAATTCCAGACGTTGTGAAATCCCTTGGAACCGCATCAAGCCGGGCCGCCAACTGCTCGGCTGCGGCAGACGAGGCCTGATCGTAGTATCGCACCTGGTTCGTCGAAATGCGGAAATTGACGCGGTTGATCGCTTGCACGGAGAGATTGAGGTTTTCCGCCGTGGAGCGCGTGGTTTCGAGAACCTCGTCGCTGACAGAACCGGGCGCAAATATCCAAAGCGGCCGCTCAATTCCGTCCGTTACAATGGGCGACGGCGCTGCGACGTCATCGGTCCCGGCAATTTCAGGGACCAACGAGCTTTCAAGCGACGCAGGCGCATTGTCCAAACGGGAAATATCATCCAACTGCTGCACCGCACGTCCTTCGTCGCTGATTATCGCCGGGAGAGTCCCTGCATCATCAGGCAACGTGTCGCTGTCATTCGCGCTCAGGGCCGCAAGGGTATCGAGCACCTCGGGAGCCTCCTCCGGTTCCGGAAGGTTTGCTTCGGGCGCAACATATTCCGGAGCAGCGCCTACAGCCGGCACAGCATCAATGGCGTTCGCGTCCAAAAGCTCAAGACGCGCGACGCTTGGGGGCAAGGATGGGGATGTGAAGGTCGCTGGGAAACCAGCAGAGAAAGATGACCCCTCGGCACGCGGTGCAGACAGAACGCTCACCTGATCAAAAGTCAGCGGTGCAACCGCAACTTCGGACGCAGTCTGCTCGACGGGCTGAGGTGTTGGCTCCACGGTCGTTGCAGCATCGCTCGTCGAGCCTGCCACGGCCTGCTCAGCAGGTTCAGGCGTTGGCTCGTCAGCGACTTCCTCAGGTGTAAGGCCTGCAACAACTTGGTCTGCGGGTTCGGGCAACGGCTCGACGCGCGGCGCAGCCTCGGTTGTGGCCTCCGCGACGGGTTGTTCAACCGGGACGTCGTCCTCTACCGGTGTCTGCGCAATCACCTGCTCGCTCGGCGCAGGCGCCGTTTCAACGACAGCCGTATCCTCGACCGAAGAACGCGCCGCGACGTCCTCGGACGGCGCGGGCGTTTCCAGCCCCGACGAACCCTGAAACTGCATCAGACCGACACCCAGCAAGATGCCTGCACCAAAGACCACAAGAACAAGACCACTGCGGCGGGACTTTTGTGGAACCGGGGGTCTTTCAATCTGCCGAGGCCGCTGACGCTGTTCCACGGGTTTCGGTGGTTTCGGTGGTGGCGGTGGCGGTGGCGTTTCCGCATCCTCGTTTCTCGATGGACCCAAGCGTGGCGGCTTCTTGAGCGACGACGCCCCACCCTTGGACTCCATGATTTTTGCGCGCCGGGCTCTCGCGTCCTTTAAACGCTCATCCCAATTCATCTGGGACGACGCTTTTTTGTTGTCAGGCGGTGTGCGTTCCACAGTTCCCCCAAACCGGAATGCCGCGGCAGTTACAGGGCCGCAAATGATTAATCAGCCCCAGTTATCGCACATGCAGCATTGGTCAACAATGGGCTCGTGGCCGACTTTGAATGCGCCGAAGCATATGGAAAGAAATGCCGGAACAGCCCCCAGAGCGACCGGGCGATACCCCGCGACCCTAAAGAAACCCCACTTCAAAAGGGCATCAGCTCCTTAGGTGTCGAAAGATCTTGGGATCAATGCTGGCCGCACAAAGGATCCCACCCCAAAGCGCGCCTTGAATGCCTTGGCTCACAACGTCCTGCCCGGATAAATAAAGACCCTTGATCGGCGTCTTGGCTTTGAGAGCATCACTGGTGACGCGCTCTGGCGTGCCGTCCAGTCCGTAAAAGCGCCCTTCGTCGTGACCGGTAATGGCTGCGGTTGCGAGCGGGGTCGAAAGTTCACGAAACACCACAAGGTCCGCCAGATCGGGAAATGCCGCCGTGAACAGCGCAAACATCTTGTCTTCAACCTGCTGTTTGAAGGCCTTATAGCCCGCACCCCGTTCGCTTGACGGCAGGTTTGCCCATTGCGCGACAACGCTCCAATCAGTCCAGACCACCATCTCGCCCGCGTATCTCTGTTTTGGGCCCGGATCGTGGCCCGGGTCTTTCAGCGACGCAAAAGACACGAAGAAACCGGGCGGATCGCCTTCGGGCGCGTTGTCCCAAACCGCATCGACCTTGCTGTCCGGATAAAACCAATGGTTTGATCGCGTTGCGCCCGCTTGTTCCACGTCGCCTTCAAAGCCCATAAACAGACTGAAGTGGGCAATCGACGGCGGCAATGCCTGAATTTCATCGATCCAGTCTTTCGGACCAAAGTCGTCGGGCAACAGGTGATTGATCGTCTCGCGCGCACCGATACTCGATATGACGGTGTCTGCATAAATGTCTTCACCATCCGACATGCGCACGCCGATCACAGCGTCACCCTCGACAAGAAGCGACTGAACCCTCGCACCCGTGCGTGTCTCTCCACCCGCGTGTGTGATCGTCGGGATTATATGATCCGCAAAGGCCTTGCCGCCCCCGACCGGATACCATGCACCGCTTTCCAGATAGCAGGCCATAATCAAAGCATGCATTGCAAAACTGGCCTTGTGGGGGCGGCCTCCATGATCGCCCCACTGCGCGGTAAGGACCGCCGCAAGCTCAGGGTTTTGGGTCAGACTGTCGACAACTTCCTGCGTCGTGCGTTTGCACCACTTATCAATCGCCCGCTGGTTCCACCAATCAATGATGTCGCCGACAAGCTCTGGCAACGCCCGTGTGGACGCCAGCGTATACATGATGTCCCGCCCCTCCCGAAGCGCAGCCATCCACGCTTCGATCGTCTCGGCCTCGTCTGGGAAACGATCCTTCAGGTCCCTCTCCTGCGCCTCATAGGGGCGTGACAGCGCAAGTGGTGGCGCGTCGCCAAGGTGCAGATTGTCATAGACCGATCCCATGGGCTCGAATGCCATGGGCGTTTGGCTCAACCAGTCGATCAGACCGCGCTCACGGTCGTGCGGCGCGACGCAGCCAAGATAATGAATGCCCACGTCCCAGGTGAACCCTTCGCGCGAAAAGCTGTGCGTGAGACCACCCAACGTCTTGTACTGTTCCAGCAGCAATACCTTATGGCCCGTCTTTGAAAGTGCGGCCGCCGCCGTCATGCCGCCCATCCCGGACCCAATGACAATCGCATCCCAGTCTTGATTTTTGTCGTTTCCCATCGTGACCACCCTCAGGACTGTTTGTGGGACTTGCGCATCTCTTTCTCGATCATCTTCTCAGTGACGGCAAAACGCCCTGGCAAGACGAAGACCGAGAGCGCGTGAATTACGACGGCTAACCCCCAGCCGAACATCGGCCAGTGAAACCAAATGACGCTGGGTGACGTTAAAAGATTGATGATCGCAAGCAGCAGGATAACAACCACATAGACCGAAAAATGCGTGTAAAAGCTCATCTTGGCCTCAACGCGTTTCTTGGCGGATTGATAGGCTTGTGAGTGATCCATAGCGTCTCCTCCTCAAGTCCGTTTGATCAATACGCTCTACCAAAGTCTCCGGTTTCGATATTGAGGAATGTCAATTCCGCGCGCGCGCCGCTGCCTATCGTCGCAAGGAGAAATACCAGCAGGAAGCAGCAGGAAACGGAGCGATTTCAATGTCCGGCACCTCGAATCCCTTACGCGAAATGGACAATCCCGAAAAAGTCTTCAATCCCAAGCATGAGCGTCCAAACCCGTCGTTCCAGACATCCGCATTGCCCGGTTTCAAAAAAGTGGTCCAAGGTCGTCGCGCCGTGCGCAGCTTTGACGGGTCTCCCCTACCCGAAAACGTGATGCGCGATTGTCTGCATGACGCGACCCTCGCGCCAAGCTCGTCAAACCTGCAGTGCTATGAACTTTACTGGGTGCGCGATGGGGCGAAAAAGATCCAACTCGCCGCGCTCTGCCTTGATCAACCAGCAGCGACGACAGCGGGGGATCTGATTGTCGTCGTGTCACGTGTCGATCTGTGGCGATCACATCTGGCCAAATTATCGGAGATCATGACGGAGAGCGGCAAAAAACCATTGCGAGGCCCCGTGCGCGCCTACTACGAAAAGATCGTGCCTATGCTGATGCGGACCGATCCATTTGGTTTCAACAATCTGATGCGCCGCCTGATGTTTTGGTACAAAAGCAGAAATGAGCCGACGGTCGATGGTCCGGTCACCCGCGGCGACCACCGCGTCTATGGCCATATTCAGGCAAGTCTGGCGGCTGAAAACCTGATGCTGTCACTTGCGGCCCACGGCTATGAAAGCTGCCCAATGGGCGGGATCGACGGGCGGGGGATCGCCACGCTGCTAGGTCTGCCGCGCACAGCAGAAGTCACAATGGTCATCTGCGCAGGCACGGGAACGCCAAAAGGACTTATGGGTCCCCGCGTGCGGCTTCCTTTCAGCGATCTGGTAAAGGAAGTCTGAAGGTCGGCCCAAAGCTCAGAACGCGCATCTTTTGGATATTTGGTTGAGCGAACGACCGGTTGCAGTGTTTTTTACACCATAATCCGAGACTTAATGGGGTTTGCTGGTAGCGGAGGAGGGACTTGAACCCCCGACACGCGGATTATGATTCCGCTGCTCTAACCACCTGAGCTACTCCGCCAAAAGCGTGGGCTAGGTAGAACCTTGCGGCAAAGCCGTCAAGGGGCCATCGCTGCCTTTGTGGATGAAATCTTTGCGCCCTCAAAGCACCCGCGCCAGAAACGACCGGGTGCGCTCTTGTTTCGGGTTGGAAAACAACTGTTCCGGCGGTCCTTCTTCGAGGATAACACCGTTGTCGAGAAAACAGACCTTGTCGGCCAGTTCACGCGCAAACCCCATTTCATGGGTCGCCAGAACCATTGTCATTCCCGCCTCGCGCAGGGTGCGCAACACATCCAGAACCTCGCCCACCAGTTCAGGATCAAGCGCGCTTGTGATCTCGTCAAACAGCATGATCTCGGGCTTCATCGCCAAAGCGCGCACAATGGCAACGCGCTGCTGTTGGCCACCGGAAAGCTGGTCTGGATAATGCTGCATCCGGTCCGCCAGTCCAAAGCGGGTGAACAGCTCGGTCACCTCCGGCAACAGTGCCTCCCGACTGCGATTGTGGACGCGGCGTGGGGCAAGCATGACATTTTCAACCGCCGTCATATGCGGAAACAAGTTGAAGCTTTGAAAAACGATCCCGATGCGCTGGCGAACGGGTTGTGGGTCAAAGCCGGGCTCGGCGATGTCGATATCGTCAAGCAGGATCACACCATCGTCGACGGGCTCCAGAAGGTTCATACATCTCAACAACGTCGACTTGCCCGACCCGGAGGCCCCGATCAGGCAAACCATCTCGCCTTCATCGATCCTCAGATCAATCCCGCGACAAACCACATTATCGCCGAAACACTTGGTTACAGACTGCAATTCCAGCTTTGCCATCAGCTTCGTGCCCGCGCCTGTTTGTTCATCAGATAGTCAGCATAGCGTGTTGCCGGGATCGTCACGGCAAGGAAGATGAGTGCCGCCCCGACATAAGGCGTAAAATTCGCAAGAAGGGACTTATAGACCCCCGCCTGCCGGAAAATTTCAACCGGGCCGATGAAACTCAAAAGAGCCACATCTTTCTGTAACGCAATGAAAAGGTTCATGTTTGCAGGAACCACGCGGCGAATGGCCTGAGGCAAAACAACAAACCGCATCGTGTCCGAGTGACTGAGACCAAGCGACGCTGCCGCTGCGCGCTGGCTTTGATGAATGCTTTCGATACCGGATCGAAGCACCTCGGCCACATAGGCGGCATATGTCAGAACAAGTGCAACCGTGCCCCAGATGTAGGGCGAATTCCACGGGCGCGGCAGACCAAGGCCGGGAATGCCAAACCCAATCAGATAGATCACCAGAATGACCGGAACACCGCGAAAGATATCAGTGTAAAGGATGCCAAACAGGCGCAACGGATAAAGAGCGGGCGAGCGCGCATCACGGCACAAGGCGATCAGCAAACCGAGCAAAAAGATCAAAGGCGCCGACCATGCGAAAATCGCAACATCCAGCAAAAACGCTTCAAGAAGGCCGGGGAAAGTCCGGGCAAACACGTCTGCATTGAAGAAGCTTTTCTTCACCCCTTCCCAACCGGGCGCGAGTGGGATCAAAACGATCAACGCCAGCAAGACCAGCACCGTCGACGTCGCCGCCACGCGCAAGGACCGTCGTCGGATTTGCGCCTCGTAGATTTGTCTGCGCGTCAGGCCCGGCGGCGCTGCTGCCGGGCCATCAAGGTTGGTTTCCGTCATTTACTCGATGACCGGCACACCTGTGGCCTCGGCCAGCCATTCGGCTTCGATCGCCGCCAATGTGCCGTCTTCGGTCAACTCGGCCAAGGCCGCATCGACGCATTCTTTCAACGGATTGCCCTCCTCCATCAACAGGCCGAACTGGTCGGGGTTCTGACTGCGTTCGGGCGGGAACTGACCCAACACGACACCGTCATCCATCAAGACAGCGGCCGTGAACAGGGCAGTCGGCAAATCCATCAGGGCAGCATCGATCTGATTGGCTTTCATGGCTTCAACCACATCGGCGTTGTCACCGTAAAGCAGCGGGTCTGCATCCGGCTGAACCACATCGGCCAGCATTGGCACCGCTGTGGTCGACGCATGCGCGCCCCACAACAGACCTTTGAGAGACGCCAGCGTCGCTTCAGCGCCACCATCAACAACCGGCTGGCGCGTAATCACCGCCATGGCTGCGGAATAATACGGCAGCGAAAAATCAACGATTTCTTCGCGTTCCTCGGTGATGGAAAACTGCTGCAAATTGAAATCAAAATCCTTTGCCCCGGGCTGGATCGCCTGATCGAAAGACGACCGCACCCAGGTCACTTGCGCATCTTCAAATCCCATCCGATTTGCCACGGCATAGGCAACCGCTGCCTCGAAACCGGCTTTGGATTCAGGTGCATCATCCATAACCCACGGATAATACGCAGGATTTCCCGTCGCTATGGTCAGCGTGTCTTCGGTGAGCGTCTTTCCGGCAGCGCAATGCCCGCCAGCAGCGGCAAGGCCTGCGGACAGTAGCAAAACAAGCGCACTGCTCGCCGTCCTTGTGAATGAGCGTTTCATGTCGTTCTCCCCAGAATTTTATCTGGGGCAAGCATGGCAAGCCCGCCGGATTTGTCCAGACCCGGGCCGTCAACTTTTGCGAATTGACCGCCGAGTTTGGCGCAGGTCACTCGCGCGCGCGCAAAACCTGAGCAGGCCGCGCCGCCAATGGACCCCAGGCGAAGGCAAGACCGGCAAATAAGGTGGCAAGAACTCCACCGACGACGATCAAACCCGCCGAAACCGGCTCGAAGATATAGTCGGTGTCCATGACGAATGTCATGACCGCCCATCCCGCCAGCCCTCCGGCGACAATGGCCACCATGCCCGCCGCGACCCCCAAAAGCCCCGAACGCAATGCAAAGCTGCTCAGGATCGTGCGTCGTGATGCGCCCAGCGTTTTCAAGACGGCCGCCTCGTAGGTGCGCGCGCGCACGCCCGCCGCCGCCGCACCGATCAATACAATGCCACCGGTGACCAAGGTCGCCAAAGCGCCGTAGGTAATAGCCGCCGCAATTCCGGCCAAAACATCGCTCACCCGCTCAATCGCATCTTTCACACGGATCGCCGTGATATTTGGATAGGTGTTGGAAACGCTGCGCAATATGGCACCTTCGGCCTCCGCATCGGCGTAGACTGTGGCGATGTGACTATGCGGCGCGGCCTGCAAGGCGGAGGGGTTCATCGACATGATAAAGCCGATCCCGGCGGTCGAAAAGTCGACTTCTCGAAGACTGGTAACCTCTGCGATGATATCGCGACCAAGGATGTTCACCGTGATTTCATCGCCAATCGACAGGCCCATTTCCAGCGCCTCTTCCGTGGCAAAACTGACCTGAGGCGGGCCGGAATAGTCTTCGGGCCACCATGCGCCATGGGTGACAATCGCATCTTCCGGTGCGTTCGCAGAATACGTCACGCCCCGGTCGCCCTGCAAAACCCAATGATCTCCGGCCGTTTCCACCGCCGGGCGGCCGTTGATCTCTGTGATGATCCCGCGGAGCATCGGCGCACTTTGCACATCCGACACAGCGGGGTTGGCGGCAAGTTCGTCGCGGAAGGGCTGAAGTTGGTCTGGCTGGATGTCGACCATGAAGAACGACGGCGCAATATCGGGCAAATCGCGTTCGATAGCGCCGCGCAGGTTCGAATCGATCTGACCCACGGCGGCCAAGACGGTCAGGCCAAGACCAAGCGAGAGAACCACCGAAACGGCCTCGCCTCCCGGTCCGCCAACCGACCCAAACGCAAGCCGCGCGGCACTGCGGCCCCGAATGGCGCGCATGCCGGCGATCCGGCGGGCCATCAGGCGCACGGCCCATGCCGCTATGACCAAAACAACAAATGCGCCAGCCATTCCGGCGGCGGACCAGACCGTCAATGTCAGCAATCCTGAAAACTCAGCTGCCAGCGCGACGAGCACAGCAAACAGCACAAGTGTCAGCATAATCCAGCGCACACGCGGCCACCCCTGCCCGCTTGTCGCGCCGTCGCGAAACAAGGTCGCGGCGCGCACATCTTCGGTCTGTGCAAGCGGCCAGATGGTAAAGATCAGCGCGGATAAAATGCCGTAAATGCCGGCTTCGACCAATGGCATCGGATAAAGCGTTACCGCCGCCGGAACCGGCAGGCGGGCTTCGATCAGAGGGGCAAAGGCAATAGGAACAATCGCCCCCAGGATCAGCCCCAGCGTCACACCGGCCAGTGTGAGAACACCTATTTGTATGAAGTAGCTCAAGAAAATCGTGCGGCTCTCGGCACCAAGGGTCTTCAGCGTTGCGATGACTTCGGTCTTTTCGCCAAGATAGGCGCGCACGGCCGAGGACACGCCAACGCCCCCGACGGCAAGACCTGCAAGCCCGACCAGCACCAGAAACGACCCAAGCCGATCCACAAATTCCGCCACGCCGGGGGCGCCGTTGCGCTTGTCGCGCCAACGCGCGCCGGTGACCTCGGTTTCCGACATGTCGCGCAGCGCATCAAGGTCAGCGTCTTCAGCCAGACGCAGCTTGTATTCTGTCTCAAAAAGCGTTCCGGGCTGGATCAGGCCACTGTTTTCCAGCGCGGTGGTGCGCACCATCGTGCGCGGGCCCAGGGCGAAACCGGCGGCGGCGGAATCAGGTTCGTTGATCAGGGCCGCCGAGAGGTGAAAGTCCTGTTCACCCAGCCGAAACGTCTCGCCGACTTCGATCCCAAGGCGTGCAATCAAGACCGGATCCATGACCGCACCCGGACGGCCATCCCGATTGGAAAGCGCCTCGGAAAGCGAGATCTGGGGCTCTAGCGTCACCTCGCCATAAAGCGGGTAGATTTCATCAATGCCTTTGACCTGCGTCAGGCCTCGTTCTGCGGCTTCGCCGGTTCCGAAAACTGCCAGCGACCGAAAATCGACCAACTCGGAAACGGCCTCCGCACGCGCGTCAATCCATGCGCGCTCGTCCGCTTCGGCGAACCGATAGGTTAACTGGATCGATGCATCGCCGCCCAAAATGACCGCGCCTTCTCGGTCCAGACCGCCGCGAATGCTCTCGCGCACGCTGCCGATGGCGGCAATCGCCCCGACGCCCAGCGCAAGGCACGCCAGAAAAACACGGAAGCCATTCAGGCCACCGCGCAACTCGCGTCGCGCAATCCTGCCAGCGATTGCCAAGCTCATTCCGCGGCCCTTTCAAAGCTGTCCGCAAAAATCGTGCCATCCTGAAGCCGCACCACGCGGTCACAGCGTTCCGCCAGTTCGGGCGCATGCGTCACCAGCACTAAAGTGGATCCGTGACGGTCACGCAGACCAAAAAGAAGATCCATGATCGCCTGCCCGGTGGCCCCATCGAGATTGCCTGTCGGCTCATCCGCCAAAAGGATATCGGGACGCGGCGCCGCGGCGCGCGCCAACGCAACGCGTTGCTGTTCACCACCCGACATCTGCGCGGGATAATGGTCGATGCGGTCGCCAAGACCGACAGCCTGCAATTCGGTCTCAGCGCGCTCAAAAGCGTCCACGACACCCGCAAGTTCAAGCGGCGTCGCCACATTTTCCAGGGCGGTCATTGTCGGAATGAGGTGGAAAGATTGGAAAACCACGCCCATATGACCCCTGCGGAACCGGGCCAATGCGTCCTCGCCCAGCGTCGTCAGATCGTGGCCAAGTGCCATGACCGACCCGGTCGAGGCGCGCTCAAGCCCGCCCATAAGCATAAGGAGCGACGACTTGCCCGAACCAGAAGGCCCGATCAACCCCACCGTTTCGCCGCGCGCGATGTCCAGCGAGATACCTTTCAGGATATCAACACGCCCCGCATTACCGTCCAGCGATAAAGTGGCGTCTTTCAGGGAAAGGATCGCGTCCGTCATGTTCAGGGCTCCGATGCACAGGTCTTGGTTGCCATATGGGGTGATACGCGCGGTTCGCAACGCCGGATTGCTTGTGGTGGCCTCCGTCGGGGTCGCATTTGCCAATCCGGTGACCATCGCCGCCTTCGGAGACAGCCTCACTCAAGGGTTCGGACTGGTCCCGGATGAAGGGTTTGTGCCGCAGTTGGAGGCATGGTTAACCGAGCAAGGCGCAGACGTAACACTTATTAACGCAGGCGTGTCCGGCGATACCACGGCGGGCGGTTTGTCACGCATTGAATGGACGCTGACGCCGGAAGTCGATGCGATCCTCGTCGCCCTTGGCGGCAACGATTTGTTGCGGGGCATGGACCCTGCGGCAAGCCGTGCAAATCTCGAAGGAATTTTGGAAATCGCCACCGAACGCGATCTGGACGTGTTGTTAATCGGCATGGAGGCACCTTCGAACTACGGCACGGACTATAAAACGGCGTTTGACAGGATTTATCCGGAGTTGGCCAAAACATACGGCGTGGCATTGCATCCAAACTTTCTTGGCGCATTGACGTCGCTTGAAAATCGCTCGGCGACCGTTGCGGAATTCATGCAAAGCGATGGCATCCATCCGAATGCAAAAGGCGTGGCGCTGATCGTGAACGACATTGGCCCCGCCGTGCTGGAGTTGATCGACAAGGGCGCAAATTAGCCAGAGCCCCTTGCCAACGCCCCGTCGCATAGGTGAACTGCGCGCAACCTTGTAAGGGAGCAAAGTCATGGGCATTTCTGTCGATCTGAATTCGGATATGGGCGAGGGCTTCGGCCCCTGGACCATGGGCGACGACGCTGCCTTGCTTCAGATCGTAAGCTCGGCCAACGTGGCTTGCGGTTTTCATGCAGGCGACGCCGATACGATGGCCGAAACCATGGCAACGGCGGTGAAAAACGGTGTCGGGATCGGCGCGCATCCGGGGTTTGACGATTTGCGTGGCTTTGGACGCCATCGCATGGATGTCCCGGTCAAGACGTTGGCAAATCAGATAAAATATCAAGTTGGTGCGGCCCAGGCGATGGCGCGTGCCGCGGGCGGGTCGGTCCGTCATCTCAAGCTTCACGGAGCGCTTTCAAATATGGCGTCGGCGGACGCCGACCTGGCACGGGCCTGTTATGAGGCGGCCTTGGAGGTTGCGCCGGACATCATCATCATGGGGCTGGCAGCAACAGCGATGGAACAGGTCGTACGCGGTCTTGGTTGCCGCTGGGCTGGTGAGATTTTTGCAGACCGGGCGTATAATGCAGATGGAACGCTTGTGGATCGACGCCTGCCGGGGGCGATGATCCACGATGCCGGGGAAGCCGCCGCGCGCATGGTTGCGATGGTGAAGGCCGGCGCGATTCTGACCGCAGATGGCAGCGTTTTAAAGACGCGGATCGATACGATCTGCGTCCATGGCGATAGTGCGGAAGCTGTAGAGATTGCGCGCGGTGTGCGCGGTGGGCTGGAAGCCGCAGGAATTACGGTTGAAGCGTTTTCGGGAGAGCCGCTTTAGCGAAGGCTAAGCGACGCGCTCCAGAGCGGCACTCTCAAGACGCATGACCAGCGTTTTGATGTCGGATGACTGGATGCCGGTGAACACGGCGAAATCAAGATCATCTTCAAGCTTGGAAAGCTCTTCAGCGCTCATCGATTTCAACGCATTGATCAGCTTGGACGGATCAAGTGGACCGTGATTGATCTTGTCGAATAGTTCGTTTTGCAAATCATTCTGCATGTCCAACATGACATACTCCACTGTTACTTGATCACCGTTTACTGAGTTAACGTTAACAGAAATATTCCTGTTTTCCAATGTATTGAGCGCATTTCTTGAGCTAAACTTCAAAAACAGATTGTTTCCAGCTTTCGTGAGCGCAAAAGCCGGCTTTCAGACAATTGGACGAAATGCGCCCCACTTTTGCCCGGTTCCGCCGCTAGAAAAGTGGGGTAATCAGTTAACGAGTTCAGAGTAAAAAAAATGAATATCCGCAAAACAATCGCTTGCGCGACTCTCGCCGACATCAAAAGCTATCTCTATTTCGTGGCGTCCACCGGGGTTTATCAGACTTACCGGGGATGGGTGTCGATGGGCCGCCCAAATCCGCATGTTAAGGTTTTGGTGCG
>JABDQU010000421.1 GCA_013042105.1 Boseongicola sp. | reverse complement strand
GTCATGTCCCCCGCAATGAAAATCGGATGATCCATGACGGCTGCAAGAAATGGCAGATTGTGTCCGATGCCTTCGATCTCAAAGGCATCCAGCGCATTGCGCATCCCCTCAATCGCCTCAGCGCGCGTCGGCGCCCATGTGCACAGCTTTGCGATCATCGGATCGTAATACATGCTGATTTCGCCGCCCTCGAACACGCCAGTGTCGTTGCGCACCGCGTGGGTTTCCCCCGCCACTTCTGCCGGTGGACGATACCGCGACAGCCGCCCAATCGACGGCAAGAACCCGCGATAAGGGTCTTCCGCATAAAGCCGGTTTTCAATCGACCAGCCGTTGATCCCAATGTCCGACTGCTTCAGCGACAACGTCTCGCCGTAAGCCACACGGATCATCTGCTCGACAAGATCGACCCCGGTTATCAGTTCGGTCACAGGGTGTTCCACCTGCAGACGCGTGTTCATCTCAAGGAAGTAGAAGTTTTTCTCACCATCCACGATGAATTCCACGGTCCCCGCACTGGTATAGCCGACGGCCTTGGCCAATTCGCAGGATTGCTTGCCCATCGCAGCGCGCGTTTCTTCGTCCAGAAACGGCGATGGGGCTTCTTCGACCACCTTCTGATTGCGACGCTGGATCGAGCATTCCCGCTCGTTCAGATAAATCGTGTTGCCGTGACTGTCCGCCAGAACCTGAATTTCAATGTGGCGCGGCTGCGTGACGAACTTTTCAATGAAAATTCGGTCATCCCCAAAGGACGACGCCGCTTCGTTCTTGGAACTTTGGAAGCCTTCGCGCGCTTCATCATCATTCCACGCAATCCGCATACCCTTGCCACCGCCCCCGGCGCTGGCCTTGATCATTACGGGATAGCCAACCTGGTTCGAGATCTTCACCGCATCTTCGGCGTCTTCGATCAGCCCCATGTAACCCGGCACAGTCGAAACTCCGGCTTCCTGCGCGATCTTCTTTGAGGTGATCTTGTCGCCCATCGCCTCAATGGCCTTTACCGGAGGTCCGATAAAGGCGACACCTTCCGCCTCCAAAGCTTCGGCAAACTTCGGGTTCTCGGACAGAAATCCATAGCCTGGGTGGACGGCCTCGGCACCGGTTTGACGGATGGCGTCCATGATCTTGTCGATCACAATATAAGACTGGTTTGCCTGTGGCGGGCCGATGTGAACTGCTTCGTCCGCCATCTTCACATGCAATGCACTTTGGTCGGCATCAGAATAGACGGCGACCGTCTTGATCCCCATTTTACGTGCAGTCTTAATAACGCGACAGGCGATTTCGCCCCGGTTTGCGATCAGGATTTTCTTAAACATGGCCCCTCCTTCGTCGTCTGGCAGGATGCCAAAACGACAACGGTCGCCGAGGCGCTAAGCCCCGACGACCGTCGGTAATTCAGTGATTGGTGTAGGTTACCGGCAGAGTTCCGGTGTGAGATCGTCGCAGAATACCCCGGCCGCGCCGCCAAGTGCGGCACCCGTAACCGCGTTTCCGCCCGTAAGTTCGGCACCGACCGCGCCGATAGCCGCGCCGGAAACCCCGCGCTCAAGGTCGTTGTCACCACATGCGGCAAGGGTGAGAACCGCAACGACCGCTGCGAATGTAAGTGTCTTTTGCATTGTTGTGTGCCTCCTGTTTGGCCCGTTCCACATCCCCTGCTGGCATAGATGGTCTTTGTGAGGGGCAACGCAAGAGAGATTGTTGCGCATGTGCGAGGATCGGCGACCGCTTGCCCAAAATGGCGCAAAGAACGCGACCTGACCCGCATTTGCGGGTCAGGCCACCTCGAAGGGGAAGGGTAACGGTATTGATATGCAAAGGCGCGATAAGCGTCAGAGGCACACGCCTTTGGAGAGATCGTGCGTGATAAACACGCACGCGCAAAGGGAATTTTTCTCGCTTTCGGAAAATCGGCAGCACATCGCCCATCAAGGATCGACACAGGCAAAATCATGCCACCCAGGTCCCGTCAAAGGCATCCGGAAATGACGCGCGGGCACGCGTCTCGTCAATGACAAGAAGCGCTTCATAACTCTCGGGATCAAACGGATCTTCTGCAGGCAGAACTTCGCGCCCAAACAACCAACTCAGACGACCGGCATCCAGATTGCCGCGCTCAAATGGCTCATCTTCAAACTGATCCCACAAACAGGCCATAAACGCAGCATCCGCCCGCCGATCAGCCGGTCGACGGTCAGCAAAACGCTCCCGCTCAACGATCTTGGTGATCCCGCGAGGATTGGCGCGTCGAATTGTGAATTGGAAGTCAGTGCCGGGCAAACGTCCCGGAAACCCTTTGTGCTTTAGCATGGGCACCCACCTGACATTGGGTCCCTAAGGGGTGGTCGGGTGCCAAAGGCACCCGACCGGAAAGATGGATTACATCTTGTCCATTGTAGGCTCTTCCATGATCGGCTCTGGCTCAACCATGACAACTTCTTCTTGCTGAGCGCATGCTGCAACAACTGTGAACAGGCCAAGGGCCAAGATGGATTTGATTGTGATAGACATAACTGCCTCCTTCGGTCACTTATGGCCGCGTTCTTTGCGCGGCCGGATTTCCCAATAGTCGTACTTCTTCGCACGCCTGGCGCCAAACTATCGGACGCTGCGGAAATGCCAACCAAAAGATCACGAAAATGCGCGGATAAATGCTGAATAGCCCTTATCGGCGCGAAAAGTTTGCATTCTCGCATCACTTTTTGGCCTTCCACGCCTTTTTTGAACCTTTCAAACGTCATAGCGGGATGTTGTCGTGCTTCTTCCAGGGGTTGTTCAGCTTCTTTCCCCGAAGCGACGCGAAGGCCCGACAGATCCGCTTTCGACTCGATTGCGGCATGATGACCTCGTCCACAAACCCTCGTTCCGCCGCCCGGAACGGGTTGGCAAAGTTGGTCTCGTATTCCTCGGTCCGCGCAGCGATTTTCTCCGGGTCATTCAGTTCAGAGCGGTGCAAAATCTCCGTCGCACCCTTTGCCCCCATGACCGCGACCTGCGCCGTCGGCCACGCATAGTTGAAATCCCCGCGCAGGTGCTTTGACGACATCACCACGTATGCACCACCGTAGGCCTTGCGCGTGATCAGCGTGACTTTGGGGACGGTTGCTTCGGCGTAGGCAAACAGCAACTTCGCACCATGCTTGATAACACCATCATATTCCTGAGCCGTTCCCGGCAGGAAACCCGGAACGTCAACAAGCGTCAGAATCGGAATTTCAAACGCATCACAGAAGCGCACAAACCGCGCGGCCTTGCGGCTCGAGGCAATATCAAGAACCCCCGCCAAAACCATAGGCTGGTTCGCCACCACACCTACGGTCGATCCCTCAAGGCGAATAAACCCGGTCAGGATATTGCCGGCGAAATCCTCCTGAATTTCATAAAAATCGCCCTCGTCCGCGATTTTGTGGATCAGCTCTTTCATATCGTAAGGCTGGTTCGGATTCTGCGGGATAAGCGTATCAAGGCTTGGCTCAATACGGTCCGGATCGTCAAAAAACGGACGCACAGGCGGTTTTTCGAGGTTTGAAGACGGCAGAAAATCTATCAGACGCCGCGTTTCCATCAGCGTTTCGACGTCATCCTTGAACGCCGCATCCGCGACCGAGCTTTTGCGCGTATGTGTCGAAGCCCCGCCCAACTCCTCGGCTGTCACGACCTCGTTTGTCACCGTTTTCACCACATCGGGTCCAGTAACGAACATATAAGAACTGTCCTGAACCATGAAGATAAAGTCCGTCATGGCGGGTGAATATACCGCACCGCCCGCACAGGGGCCCATGATCAAGCTGATCTGCGGCACCACGCCCGAGGCCAGCACGTTGCGCTTAAACACCTCGGCGTAGCCTGCAAGGCTGGCCACGCCTTCCTGAATACGCGCGCCCCCGGAATCGTTGATCCCGATAATCGGCGCGCCGTTCTGCATCGCCATATCCATGATCTTGCAGATTTTCTGCGCATGCGTTTCAGACAGCGACCCGCCAAACACCGTGAAATCCTGACTGAACACATAGACCATGCGGCCATTCACGGTGCCCCAGCCGGTGATCACGCCATCTCCCGCCGGCTTGCTTTCGGCCATTCCGAAATCGGTCGTGCGGTGCGTGACGAACATATCGAACTCTTCAAACGAACCTTCGTCGAGCAACAACTCAACGCGTTCGCGTGCCGTCAGCTTCCCCTTGGCGTGCTGGGCCTCAACGCGGCGCTCTCCTCCGCCCGCGCGGGCCGCCTCGCGGCGTCGTTCAAGTTCGGCAAGTATATCGGACATGTGTTCCCTCCGCACATCAGCACGTCAGAGCTAGCGTTTCACGCAGCCCTCGGGAAGCAAAATATGGCAAATTTGCAAATTTAATGCCAGCCGCATCGACAAATCTGCAAATCAGCTAACACACTCAAAGCGACATGGATTTGCTCTGTGGACATGCCCTCATCAGACGCGATACCACTGGCCAATGTCATCCCGCCCCGAGGTCCGGTTTCTGGACCGCTCCACACCTCCACATATCATAACGCTGGTGCTTATGGCCGGGGTTGCGGCGATGAACATGGCAGCCTTTCTGCCGTCGCTACCGCGCATGGCAATCTACTTTGACACTGACTACAGCGTCATGCAGCTTTCAGTGTCGCTCTATCTGGCTGCAACGGCAGTCATACAGCTGATCATCGGCCCGCTAAGTGACCGCTATGGGCGTCGTCCGGTCGTGTTGATTTGCTTTGTGATCTTCATTCTCGCGTCATTGGGCTGCCTCCTTGCCCCCAATATCGAGACCTTTCTCGCCTTCAGAATGTTGCAGGGCGCGGTCGCAGTTGGGCTTGTTCTATCGCGTGCGATCGTCCGCGATATGGTGCCGCAAGAGGAAGCCGCGTCGATGATTGGCTATGTCACGATGGGCATGGCGCTGGTCCCGATGGTCGCACCGATGATCGGTGGTGCGCTGGATCAACTCTTTTCATGGCAGGCCACCTTCATCTTTCTCATCCTGTCGGGGATCGGCATTTTCGCGCTTTGCTATGCAGATCAGGGTGAAACCGCCTCCGGGGAAGGCAAGTCTTTCGCAGCGCAAGCACGCGAATACCCGGAACTCCTCGCCTCACGGCGGTTCTGGGGCTACGTGTTTGCAGCCGCCTTCGCCAGTGGAGCCTTCTTCGCTTTCCTTGGCGGCGCCCCGCTTGTCGCAAGTGATGTCTATGGCCTTAGCGCGTTTTGGGCGGGATTCGGGTTTGGCGCGCCTGCGATCGGCTATGCAACCGGGAACTACATATCGGGCCGCTACTCGACACGCATAGGCATCAACCGAATGATTCAGGCCGGGGCCTTGATCACCTCCGTCGGGATGGTGCTGGCCCTTGCTATCAGCCTTGCAGGGTATGGCTCGGCCATAACGTTCTTCGGTCTTTGCACATTTGTTGGCATCGGGAACGGCCTTGTCATGCCAAATGCAACGGCGGGAATGCTGTCAGTGCGCCCACACCTTGCCGGAACCGCATCCGGACTTGGTAGCGCGATCCTGATCGGCGGCGGCGCAGCGCTGTCGGCCTTTGCTGGCGTGGCGCTGGGATGGGGCACTACTGACGTGCCATTGCTGGTGATCATGGCAATTTCGGCCTGCCTTGGATTTATCTCGATCCTCTTCGTAATCGCCCGCGAAAAACGACTTGGCGAAAACGCAACCTTGCCGGATTAGCAAATTACGGTCACGCTGTTTGCAAACTTGCCAGCACGGGATCGAGAATGAGCGTTCAGAAACTCTACGCCGGAGCAAAACTGCGGGAAACCCGCACGCATCTGGGCCTGACCCAAAAAGCCTTCGCAGAAAAACTCAGCATCTCGCTGCCGTATCTGAACCAGATGGAAAACAACCACCGCCCGATCAGCTCGGCAGTGATACTGGCCCTTGTGCAAGAGTTTGGTTTTGATGTCAGTGAGTTAGCCATTGGCGACGGTGAACGAATGGTCACTGATCTGCGCGAAGCGCTGGCCGACCCGCTTTTCAAGGACGCCGCCCCGGCCCTTTTGGACCTGCGCCTTGTCGCCACAAATGCACCGGCCGTGGGGCGCGCATTTCTGGCCCTGCATCGTGCCTACATGCAGACGAACGAACGGTTCGCGTCGCTCGACGAAGCGCTCGGGTCAGGCGAAGTGCGCCCCGGGGCCTCGCCATGGGAAGAAGTCCGGGACTTTTTCCATTACTGCGACAACTACATTGACGCCGTAGACCGCGCAGCCGAACGCTTTGTTGCGGATCGTCCCACCGATATCGCGATTGACAGTGCGCTTGCGCAACTTGGCGTCACCTTGAAGCTGTCCGATGAAGACAATGCAATCCGCAGCTTTGACCCCTCCAGCAAAACCCTAACCTTGCTGGCCTCTTCTGCGCCTTCAACGCGGCGCTTTCAGGCCCTGCATCAGATTGCCCTTCTGACCAAAGCCGACCTTCTGGAAGCCACACTCGATCTGGCCCGTTTCCAATCAGATCAAGCCCGCGACATCGCAAAAATCGGGCTGGCCAACTACTTCGC